>CAMBNE010000130.1 GCA_945868935.1 uncultured Clostridia bacterium | reverse complement strand
AATTCGGGCATTAAACTTTTGTATTCTCGCAACCTATCCACTCGACCTTAATTCCGAATTACGCATTCCGAATTCCGCATTTAACTAAATTTTGGTTTATCTCATTAAGCTTGAATTCGAAGCCGTGATAAAGGGATATTCATAATTTTTAATTAAAAATGCTTGACAACAATAAAAAACGGTGTTATAATGCAATTAGTTAATTAGACAATTATCTAATTAACTAACAATCAAAAGGAGGAATCATAATGGGTGACGTATGGAAAGCTCTGGCTGACCCGACCAGACGCAGGATTCTTTCTCTGCTCAAAAAGCAGGATATGAACGCAGGCGAAATTGCCGCAGAGTTCAATATGACAAAGCCGTCAATCAGCAATCACCTGAACATTTTAAAACAGGCTGACCTTGTTGATGCGGAAAAGCAGGGGCAGAACGTAGTTTATTCACTCAAAACAAGTGTGCTTGAGGACATTCTCGGTATGCTATCAGACCTTACAAATAGAGGAGAGGATTAGTATGAAAAAATTTGCATTTTTGATTTTATCATTAATTAACGCCGCATTAACGGCAGTCTATGTTGCACTTTCACCGCTCAAAATTGTGCCTATGCACTATAATATCAACGGAGTGGCAGACGGCTATTCGTCAAAGTGGTTTGTAATGTTTATGCCCTGTATTTTAATTGTGCTCGGAATAATCTATCTGATTTACTCATTTGTAGCTCAGCACCACGAAAAAATGCTTAAAAATCAGAAATACGTTGGCAAAATAGTGCTTGGTATATTCCTGTTTTTCATTATTCTTTTCTGGTATCTGACAGTTACCTGCATAAGCGGAGCAACTCAAATGGGCAATGCCGCTGAATATATTTTAGCAGCTGCGTTAGGTGCGCTTATGCTGTTCATCAGCAATATGCTCCCGAAGGTTAAGCAGAACAAGACGCTCGGAATAAGGATTCCTGCAACGCTTTCAAGCGAAACTGTGTGGAAGAAAACCCACAAGCTCGGCGGCTATCTCGGCGTAATTTCGGGTGCAGTTATGGTTATTCTCGCAATCGTCGGAATGATTTTCAAGCTCAACGGAATGGCTGTCCTCTTCGGCGGACTCGGCTTGTTCCTCGTTGTAGCCTGCATAATCCCATGCATATACGCATCAGTCCTTTATTCAAAAGAGAAAAAGGCTAATACTAATACCTAATAAAAAGCAGACAATTTTTGCAGTCTAATTTCCATCAGGAATTAGTATAATGTGCGTTGTGATTAAGAAATGTTATTAAACGGAAAATCCCCGAACTTGTCCATATCGGTCAGGTACGGGGATTTTGATTTTTTGCCTGTTTGTGTACTATTGTAGGGAACAACTCCTGTGTTGTTCCTATAAGGTTAGATGAATTCCATTAGGAACGACACGGGGGTCGTTCCCTACGATATTTATGATAAAGCCAACTAAACAAAAGGAGACTTAGCTGTTTACCAATTCACGCTGAATTGCTGTTGCGTCGCTGACATTTACCACACCGTCACCGTTGAAGTCGGCAAGTGCAAGCTGTTCGGAAGTAAGCTCTGTTATAGAAGCTAAATACTTCTGAATTGTTGTTGCGTCTGCTATGCTTAATGTTCCGTCACCGTTTACGTCGCCGAGCAACGGTGACGGAATATCACCAAGGTTAATAAATGGAATACCTTTTATTTCTGCATAATTCTCTGCGCTGAATCTGCATAACCGTAAATTATCAGTGAATCAGAGCGAACATTAAATGCAGTGAAAGCAATTTTTGTTACGTTCGCAGGAATTGTTACACTTTCAAGGCTTGAACAGCTTGTAAATGCATTTTCACCTATTTCTGTCAAATTGTCAGGGAATACAACGTTTTTAAGTCCGGTACAACGGAAGAATGAAGAGTCGCCTATGCTTGTTAAGCTGTCGGGAAATGTAATACTTTCAAGGCTTGAACAGTTGTAGAATGCAGAAGCTCCGATAGTCGTTACATTGTTGCCGAATTTGATATCAGTAATACTTGAACAGCCACTAAATGATTCCGTACTAATACTTGTTAAACCGTTGCCGATTGTAACGCTTGTAAGGCTTGTACACGCTCTGAAAGAACCATTGCCAATGTTTGCAACACTGTCAGGAATATTAACGCTTTTAAGCATTGACGCTGAAAATGCGCTGTCTGCAATTCCCCTTGTTCCCTCTTTGAAAGCTATAGATGTGTTTTCAGGCACTTTTCCGTTATATCCGCAAGCCCAGCCGTCAACATATACAACACTGTCCGGCTGGCTATTGTATATTGCAGTTTTATAAAATGCAGAGCCGCCAATACTTGTTACACTGTCCGGAATGGTTACTTTTTCAAGCTCGGTACATCCGTTGAAAGCACAAAGACCGATTTCTCTTACGTTGTTGGGAATTATTATCTCTTTAAGGCTAATGCATGTATCAAATGCGTATCTGTCAATGATTTCAAGATTGTTGTTGAACGTAACGCTTTTCAGATTTTTATTGAAGGGAAATGCGTATTGACCTATCACCTTCAATTCTTTACCGAATGTCAGACTTGAAAGATTACATGATCCAAATGCCCAATTTCCAATGCTTGTAACACTATCGGGAATATTTACGTTTGTAAGATTCCTGCAACGCCCGAATGCCCAGCTTTCAATGCTTGTTACTCCGCTTGGAATATTAACGCTTGTAAGACTTGTACATTCCTTAAAAGCAGAATCGCCAATGCTTGTTACCGTATATCCGTCTAACTTTGACGGAATCGTGAGTGTTTCGGCACTGCCGTTATATGCAACAATTTCAGCTGTGCCGTCGTCAAGAACCTGATACTCATAGTCACCGGCTTCTTCACCAACTGAACTGTTTTCGTCAATTACAGCGGCACTTGCCGTAAAAGGCAATGCTGAAAATGCGCTGAAAGCCATAATTGCGGCAAGCAGTACGGACAATGTTTTTTTTAAATTTCTCATACTTTTTCTCATTTTTTGTTGTTTTGACTTTATTTGCTAATAAAATGCAAATTTAACATAATAATTATATTGCGTTTTACATAAATTTACAATAGAATATTAAAGTTTTTCTATTTTGATATATAAAATAAAATGCAAATGTTGTGTAATAATTATATTATGCTTTCTATTAAAAGCAATAGCTTTTAGATAAATTATTTATAATTCTTTGCTTATGGGTTAACCTTATTTTGAGGTGAACGGTATGTCAAAATCAAAACCCATATCCTTCGATAACGTGGATAAATTTGTTGAGCTTGGACTGAATATATCCTATTACCGAAAAAGAAAGGGCATTACTCAGGAAAAGCTTGCCGAGATGATTGGCATAAGCCGTTCGCATTTAAGCGCAATTGAAGCACCGAACATAATTAAAGCGTTTTCAATTGAACTGCTTTTTGATATAGCGAATGCACTTGAAATTGAGCCGTATAAATTGTTGATGTTCAGGGATTGAAAAACAAAGTAATAAATGCAATAAAAAAGTCGAGTGCCCCGACATGCAATTCGGGCAGACAGGTTGATATTTTCAAACCTTCTTTACCCGACCGTTTCGGAGCAATCTCCTATAAAGTAAAAAACAGGACACTGCATTTCTGCAATGTCCTGTGATTTTTTAATCCAAATTAAAAGTTACGATTAACCTAATTCAGCAAAATATTTGATTGTTCTAACCATCTGGCTTGTGTATGAGTTCTCGTTGTCATACCAAGAAACAACCTGTACCTCATAGAGGTCGTCAGCAATCTTTGAAACCATAGTCTGTGTAGCGTCAAAGAGTGAGCCGTACTTCATACCGATAACGTCTGAAGAAACGATCTGATCCTCGTTGTAGCCGAATGACTCAGAAGCAGCAGCCTTCATAGCAGCGTTGATGCCTTCAACTGTAACGTCTGTGCCCTTAACAACAGCTGTGAGGATTGTTGTTGAACCTGTGGGAACGGGTACACGCTGAGCTGAACCGATGAGCTTGCCGTTGAGCTCGGGAATTACAAGACCGATAGCCTTTGCAGCACCTGTTGAGTTAGGAACGATGTTAGCAGCGCCTGCTCTTGCTCTTCTGAGGTCGCCCTTTCTGTGAGGACCGTCAAGAATCATCTGGTCGCCTGTGTAAGCGTGGATTGTTGACATAATACCGCTCTGGATTTCAGCATACTTGTTAAGAGTATCAGCCATAGGAGCGAGGCAGTTTGTTGTGCAGGAAGCAGCA
Source organism: uncultured Clostridia bacterium (assembly GCA_945868935.1). Taxonomy (GTDB): domain Bacteria; phylum Bacillota; class Clostridia; order Oscillospirales; family Acutalibacteraceae; genus Ruminococcoides. The sequence continues at coordinate 461 of CAMBNE010000130.1, read as the reverse complement.
GAAATGATTGTGTCGTCTGCTGTAAGAGTCTTTTCGTTTACGCTGTAAACGATTGTCTTAAGGTCGTTGCCTGCGGGAGCAGAAATAACAACCTTCTTTGCACCTGCGTCGATGTGAGCCTGGCTCTTAGCCTTTGAGCAGTAGAAACCTGTGCACTCGAGAACTACGTCTACGCCGAGTTCGCCCCAGGGAAGCTCAGCAGCGTTGGGCTTAGCGTAAATTGTGATTTCCTTGCCGTCAACGATGATTGAACCTTCGCCTGCTTCTACAGTGTGAAGACCTTCACCGATTCTGCCGCAGTAACCGCCCTGTGCTGTATCGTACTTGAGAAGGTTAGCGAGCATTTTGGGATCTGTAAGATCGTTGATAGCTACTACTTCGTAGCCCTCAGCGCCGAACATCTGTCTGAAAGCAAGACGTCCGATACGGCCGAAGCCGTTAATTGCAACTTTAACTGACAT
>CAMBNE010000129.1 GCA_945868935.1 uncultured Clostridia bacterium | reverse complement strand
CGCCCGTCAGTAATGAAAACATACAAAATATTGTGGTAAAATATTTTTATACTTTTATTATAACACAAGCTGTATGATTGTCAAGGTGTTTCGGAAAATTTAGTAATTACTTATGAACATTTACCACTCTGCCTAATCTTCAGAAATACATTCCGGTAAAGGAGTATTAAGACCGTCTATGATTTTCTCTTTCATTCCCGAAGTTTTTGCACCGAATATCGTAATTGTAAATTTTGTTCCCTTTCCCTGCTTTGAGTCGGCGCAGATGCTGCCGCCGCTTTTTTCAACAATCGTCTTTGCAAGCGCAAGTCCGATTCCCACGCTGTTTTCGTCGGAATTTCTGCCCTTGTAGAACCTCTCGAAAATATGCGGCAAATCTTCCTTGTCAATTCCGCACCCGTTATCCGTTACTGTGATTTTTGTGCAGAGCGAGGTTTTTTCGGCTTTCAGATTTACAAATCCGCCCTCGTCTGTGTGCTCAATGCAGTTTTTGACAATGTTCGTAATCGTTTCGCAAATCCACTTAAAGTCGCAGTCGAGCGTTAAGCTGTCGTCGCACTCAACGCTTGTTTCAACGCCCTTTATCTCGGCAAGCACTGCGGTGTTTTTTACGCACTCGTCTAAAATATTCTTCACGTTTTCCGTCTTGCTTTTCAGTACAATTGAATTTGCGTCAAGCTTTGACAGCGTGAGAATCGACTGAACAAGAAAGCTGATTCCGTTTGAGCTGTGCCGTATGTCGTTTAAAAAGTCACGTCGGATATCGTCGGGCATATTTTCGTCCTCGATAATGTCGTCGAGCATTACCATAATTGACGTGAGCGGAGTTTTGAGCTGGTGGGAAATATCGGAAAGCGACTGCTTTAAATTCTCCTTGTCCTTCTGCGAATTATCCGCCTGCTCCCTGAGCATTACTGTGGTTTTGTAGATTTCGCTTTGCAGCTGTGACATTTCGTCCTCGCTGTTTGCTTTTAATTCAAGGTCGTAATTTCTGCTGTTGATTTTCCGCAGATAGCCTGCAAGGCGTTCTGACTCCGCTTTCTGATTTTTGCAGTATTTCAGAAAAACTGCTGTTAAAGCAAGGCAGGAAACGGCGCATAAAACTGCGTTTGCAATTATGATAATTAATCCGAGGTTGTCATTTTTGTAAACCGCCCAGTCGCTTTCAAGGTCGATTCCGTATTTTTTCAGACTGCTTTCAGTCTGCGTCTTTTCCGACTTGCCGTTTAAAATTCCGGCAAGCTCACGCTCTGAAACTTCGGGATATTTTTCTTTTACGTTTTCAAGTATCTGCACAACTGCGCTGTTGGTGTTTTTACGCACCCGTTCGAGCTCAAAAGCCGATACTGCGGCGGTGACGGCTGAAAAAACGGCTGTCAGCACAAGAAATATTACTAAAAACTTTTGTGAACGTTTCATTCTTCCTCCAGCCTGTAGCCGACTCCCTTAACGGTCTTTATTCTGTCCGTACCGAGCTTTTGTCGGATACGCTTTATGTAGACGGTCAGGGTGTTGTCGTTTACGTAGTTGCCTGCAATATCCCAGATTTTTTCGAGGATAATTTCACGGGTGACGGTTTTGCCGCAGTTGCGCACAAGAATTGAAAAGATTTTATACTCAAGCGCAGTCAGCTCCACCCTTGCGCCGTTTTTGTAAACCTCACGTGATTCAAGGTCAACGCTTATGTCACCCGTTGTGACAAGGCTTGATTTTGCGCTGTTTTTTGAAGTGAGCCTGCGGATTCGGGCGAGCAGTTCACGCATTGAAAACGGCTTTGTTATGTAGTCGTCTGCGCCAAGGTCAAAGGCTTTTACAACGCTGTCCTCGTCGTCAATTGCGGTGAGGAAAATTATCGGCGACTCGCTCAGGCGGTGGATTTCGTCGAACAGCCCAAAGCCGTTGCCGTCGGGCAGAGTTATGTCAATGATAATCAAATCAAAGTCAAACGGTGCGGTGCAGAGTGCTGAAGAAAAGCTCTCGCAGAGCGTTACCGAGCAGCCGTTTTGCTCCAGCGCATAGACAATGCCCTTTGAGATTATTCGGTTGTCCTCAATCAGAAGAATGTTCATAGTTTTATACCTTTTAAGAGTGGAGTGTGGAGTGTGAAGTGTGGAGTTATGGTCGAGTGGATAGGTTGCAATAAAATAAAGGTTTATTTCCCGAATTTATTTATATTGCGGCTAAAGCCGCAGAGATGTAGTTTTTTATATTGTAGCGGCAAACCGTATTCGCCAAAACATTGCCGATATATAAATATAAATACAACAAACAATGTTTTCCGAACAATACGCATTATTATAAATTCGGAGCGGAGCGACCCGAAACTCCAAACTCCACACTCCAAACTCCACACTATATAAATTATCCTCTATTTCCACTGTCCTGTCAACTAAATGTTGTCGTTGCGGATTGTTTCGATAATGTTCTGCTTCTGCACCTTTGAAATTGAGAACCTCATAATCAGCCATACAACCGCAAGCACGAACACAATGCTGATTAAAATAGCCGTAAACGGCACAACAAAGTCGGTTGCAAGGTTCATTGAAAATGCCTTGAAAATTCCGAGTCCTGCAAGCAGTCCGAGCGGAATACCGATTATCAGCGACTTGACGCCGTAGAACAGGCTTTCAAGACGTATCATTCGGTTGAATTCACGCTTTGTCATTCCGATTGACTTGAGCATTGCAAATTCCTTGCTCCGCAGGCGCATATTCGTTGTGATTGTGTTGAAGATATTTGTCACGCCGATTAGCGAAATTACGATGATAAAGCCGTAGGCAAAAATGCTGATTACAAGCGTCATTGCGTTGTACATATTCGCCGTTTTCTCGACATTATACACCTCAAATGAATTACCGCCGTCAAGCTCCTTTATCGTTTCTTCGAGCTCGACTGAGTTATCTGTATCAATAAAAAAGCCGTAGCTGATATAATCCATATCATAGTTATTTTTCAGCGTATCTGCGCTCACAAGCAAATAAACGTTATCCTCGGACGGACGGAGATATTTCAGCGTTTCGGGTGTTGTGTTATACACCTTTGCAATTTCAACGTCAAAGTTCTTGTAATATTCGTCATTTTCAGGGTTGCCGCTCTCTCTGACCGTCAGAGATTTCACCTTGTCGGCTTTGAAAAGCTCGCCCTTCTGCGGTTTGTTGTTTTCATCCAAGTAATTAAAGCTGTTTATCAGAACGCCCTTGTCCTTAACCTCGTTATAGTCAAGTCCGAGGTCTTTCAGTTTTTGCTTATAAGTCACGTCGTCAAAGGCAAAAAGCTGGATATACATATCGTCATCTACCGCATTTCCGTTGTAAACGGTTGCATAATCGGTCAGAACGGCTTTTAAGCTGTCGTTGGTTTTAATATGACCTCCTGCACTCATCTCAAGGCGGCAGTTTTTTACACCGTCAAGCTGTGAAAGCGTTTCAAAATCCGAGTTGATTTCGTCAAACTCTTTGTAAAAATCATATCTGTTCACCGACAGATTATAATCAATCTCGTGGTAATACTTTGCGCTGTACTCCGTTCCGTACTGAATAAAGCTTGAAACACCAATGAAAACGGCAACGCTGACAACGATTGAAATTACAGTTGTGCGGTACTTCTTCTTACTTCTTTTAAGATTCTTGTAGGCGATTTCGCCGCCCATACCGAAGAGCTTTCTAATAAATTTCGGGCATTTGTACGCTTTTTGCTTTTTCTTGATTTTGATGTCGTTGTTGCCCCTTACAGCGTCAATCGGCGCAATTCTTGAGGCTCTTATTGCACTGCCGAGCGTTGAGAAAAGAATTGTCAGAAGCGAAAGCGCAACTGCGAGCAAAATCGCAAGAACAGGAACGCTGTAGACAAATGAAGTACCGTTCATCATATCCTTAAGCAGAATATTCATAAGCTCTATGAGGACTGCGACTACTCCAACACCGAGCAGAATTCCGAGAGGTATGCCGATAAGCGCAAGCACAAATCCCTCAAACAACACGTTGTGCCGTATCTGACGTGACGTTGCACCGACCGAGGACAACATACCGTAAAGCCTTGTTTTTTCCGTGATTGAGATTGCAAAGCTGTTGCGGATTACAAACACGCTTGCGACAATTACAATTGCGATGATGATAGCCGCAAGGGTGAAAAACATTTGCAGACTTTTGTCGCTCAGCGCATAGCCCTTGTAGGAAAGCAGAGAGGTGTTTACGGAAAAATAGTTGTACTTTACTTCACTCGGCTCAATCTCGTAGCTCTGGTTAAGATATTCCCTTATATGCTCCTCCGACAATCCCGTAATCTGCGAAGTGGTCTGAATATAATTTTTCTCGCCCTCGTCTGTGTATTTTACAAAAAGCCAGCCGTCCTTTGAAATATCATCCGACTCTGCGGCGGTTAAAAGAGGAAAGTATGCACCGCCGTCCGAAGGCTCAAAATAGCGTGTATAGTATTCGTCGAGTATGCCGACAATTTTATATTTCTTGCTCGACTCAACCTCAAAATGCTCTTCAATCTCATTAACGGTAGCCGAGGTTTCACCCATAATTTCCTGTTCTTCGTAAACAAACTCCTGTCCGTAGGGATTTGTATTCGGAATAACAGTACCGTCGGCAGTTTTGCGCACTCCCTTTTCAAGCGTGATTGTGTCGCCAACCTTGTATTCCTTTGCGGAGTTATTTATAAAGCTCTGCGTAAGCACAAGCTCCGAGCCGTTTTCGGGGTATCTGCCGTCCTTAAGCGGAAGATTAA
>CAMBNE010000128.1 GCA_945868935.1 uncultured Clostridia bacterium | reverse complement strand
TGCCCAGTTTGTAATTGAAACGAAGGAGTAACCAAAGCCGATAATGAACAATAAAATCATAAACAGCCATGACTGATCTCTGCCGGGCTTGATAACAAAGCAAGCGATTGCAGCTGCAGCAGAGAAGAAAGCACCAACAGCACTTAACTCTTTTTTGCCGTATTTCTTAACAAGCTTCGGAACAAACGGAATCATAAGCGCCATAGGAAGATACTGTGCGATCGTACCTATTACCGAAAGGCTTGTATTACAGAAATAGTTTTTGTAAAGGTATTGGTTAAGTGAAGCAAATTGAAGCTGACCGCTGATAAGAATACCTGTAAGTGCAAGAACAACAAACGGTCTTGACTTGAGCATACCGAGATAAGTCTTTTTAAGGTCGACATGCGGATCTGCCTCTGACGGTACGCGTTCTTTGGTTGTTGCGTAGCAGGAGAAATAGAAAATAATTGCACACGCTGCCATAGCAACCGCAAATAAAAGCATTCCCTTTGAATTTGCAACGTTGTATGTTCCGCCGTTTCCGTCGCTGACCTTTGTGTAGATGATGAAAGGTGCGAGGAGCAGGGGAGCAGCACCGCCGATTCCGCCGCCGATTGTCCTGAAAGTAGAAAGCAAGGTTCTGCCCTCGGGATCGTCTGTGATAACCGATGCAAGCGAGCCGAATGGTACGTTCATTCCAGTGTAGAGCATGCCGAACGCAATGTATGTAACATATGCGAACAGGAGAATTACCCAATCACGATTCGTGAACTTGCTTATATCCATAAAGCAGATAAGCTGGGATAAAGCAAGGGGAATTGCAAGCCACTTCAAATAGGAACGGTACTTTCCGTCTTTGTTTGGTCTTTTTTTTGCAACAATCGAGCCCCACATCGGGTCGTTGATAGCGTCCCAAAGACGGGTTATCAAGAACAGATTTGCAACCTTGTTGGTAGCAATTTGCAAAACATCCGTATAAAAGACTTTAAGGAACGACGAAACATATGTCAGCACGAACAGGTTACCTGCGTCGCCGAGCATATATCCCATGCCTTCCTTAATGCCGATTTTATTCGGATGAACGCTTTGAGTCTCGGTGTTGTTTTCTTTTGTTTTTTTCAATAGAATCACCCCTCAAATGATTTAAATTCATTATATCATTGTAACAGATATAAATCAATCTGTAATTTGTAAGTTGACATTGATAAATAAATAATGCACAATATTATAAAATATTGTCACATAAATATAAGTTCGTTTTGTTGTATATTATGAGGGGAAAATATGATAACACTTTATATGTCATTTATTGATGATGTATAATATCGACCAAAAAAACGAACAAGAAAATTCAGGAGGACTATTATGAAAAGTAAGAGCAAAAAGATTTCAATAACTATTGCAGTTGTTTTAGCTGTGATTGTGTTGGGAGCCTTTGGAGTCTTTTATTCGGAAAGCACGGTATTTTCGGATTTGTTTTCGAAAAATCCTGAAAATGAAGTACAGGTTTTAGAAGCGCAGTACAAAATAAATCATAAGGACAAAACACTGATATTTCTCTGTTCGGCGTTACAGGATGACAGCTTGTATGAAAACAAAGAATACATGGAAAAGCTTGTTACATACGGCGAAATGTATTTGAAATCGGATGTAGGTAAATCTGATGTCAGCTTCCACAGTCAATATCTTACCGCCTTACAGGCTTTAGGAATGAATGAGAAATTTGAAACGGAATGTCGTGCATGGTTTTCAAATATAACAACCACAAATGAGCTTGTATGGCTTTGTAACGCTCTTTATTCTGTAAATATAAACGGGGCAGACAGTGAAAAGAATTTCATAAAAGCCTTTTCAAAAGAGGTTTTGGAAAGCGGAAAAAATTCAAGCGAAAATAAGCAGGAATATGATGTGTTAGTAAGCAGATTTACCGAGCTTGCCAAAGAGTAAACAATAAAAAGACGATTGCAATGCAATCGTCTTTTTTGTTGATCTTTAGTATGGTATCTTATCTACTTTAACATTCCAAGCTCAATGCGTTGATTCAGCTCCCACAGAGCAGTCTTATTGCTGTCGTATTGAAGTATCTTTTGCGCTTCCAAATATGGCAGCCAAATATATTCTGTATGTTCTTGAGACAATTGCAAAAAAGTGCTTGTTACTCTTACTGCAAATGTGTACTCGGGAATGACAAAACACTCTTTTCCCCATATTGCTTCTGCGTTCTTAAAGCAGTTGGAGGGTATACTGCAGCAGGTATCGAGCTTGAAAAAGTTACAAGTCTTAGAAATTCCGGCTTCTTCAAAAGCTTCTCTTTTCGCCGTATTAATGATTGAGATATCCTTATATTCTCCGCCGCCTGCTATGAACTGCCAAATGCCTATATCACGCCTGCGAAACAAACAGAATTGTGCTTTGCCGTTATCTATGTAATATGGAATGACCAATACCTGATATCTTGCTCGTGCCATTATTTGCTCCTATTCTAATAGCATTTTTTAAGCTATTATATCATAAATTGTGCGGCAGCACAAGCGGAACGAAGTGACAGCGGCGACAGCCGCAATTTAGTCATTTAATGTTCTCCGAAACGGTCAAAATCTTTGATTTTGCAAGCGTTTCGTGGGGTTATTATATCATACAAAGAAAGTAACCGCCCCTGCGAAAATGCAGGGGCGGTTACTTGTCAATTAGTCATCATCTTCGTCATCCGACCAACCGGATATAATATGTAATTCACCGGAATTCATATCCATAGCCATATTGTCGCCCATGCGCATCAGCAGATTGCCGTCGGAGTCAATTGCCATATTATCGGAAATGGAATGCGCATAGTCGCCGTCGTCGTAATCAAAGAAATGTTTGCTCATAGATGTTCCTCCTTAATCTTCGATAATCTCGTATGCCACACGGGAGCCTTTGAATCTGCGGGCATGATAATGTGCACCGTTCGCCTTCCAGTGAGGGAAGTGATCTGCTTTTTCCTCGTTGGTATCACGATGGCAAATTATGATGTTTTCGAGGACATCGCAGCCGCCGGCGGAAAGCGGGCGGATGTGGTCAAGCGTCGGGTGATAAGCACTGTTCGGATTCCCGCAGGCGGATTTTTTCATCAGCCGTCCGGTATAATCATACGCCTCCTGCTTCGTGCCGAAAACCCGGTTCCACACGTCTATGGTCTTATACTTTGACATTTTGAGTACCTCCTTTCAATGGTTCTGTCTATATAATAGCAAACCGCTGAAAGGAACAGCAGGGTACAGATGTACCCTCGACAATATATTAAAGCAATTCTTTTGGCGAAACAGCAAGTGCATTTGATATGTTTATGATATTTTCAAATGATGTTCCGCGTTTTTTCTTTTTCCATGCTTCAATGGTATCGTAACTGAACGGCACGTTTTTAGCTGCCTTTTCAATTGAACCGTACTTGTGAATCAGAGCCTTGTAGCAATTGTGTGCAGCGCCAACGGACCCGCATTTTTGATATCGTTCCAAAAGCTCCTGCAAATCAAATATATCTCCGCCGGTGACTTGTTTCAGAGAATCGTATTTGTTTTCTTGTGTGACGGTTGTTCCGCTATCTGTCATCGCAACAAAGTGCACGCTTTTCCAATCACTTGGAATAAGATACGGACTGTGTGTCGAATAAATCACCTTTATTCCTTGATGTTCAAGTTCAAGTAATTCTTTCAAAACCTCTTTTTGCGCAAGGGGATGAAGCATGGCGGCAGGTTCGTCAATAATAAATAGGTCACCGTTTTCAAGCGTATTTTTCATAAAATAATATGTGAAATACCACCTTCTGCCGGCACTCGTCGAATTCAGATCAACAATTTCACCGCTTTTTTCGTGCAGCAGTATCGACGGGAGTTTACCATTGGACTGCTCAACCGCAATACGCTCGTACATGCCGTTTTCAAATTCAGGAATGTGTTCATTGAGGTATTCTTCAAATTCATTCAATGCAGCTTCGGACAGCGAAAAATCTTTATTTTCGATGATCTGTTTTTGAATTTCATCTTTATCGGGACCGGTATAAACTCGGTTTAGATATGTTTGTAAGATTATACGGGATCTATCGCTCCGGAAATACTCGCGCTCCTGTTTCTCGGTTTTGAAAATGACCTCGCTGCTTTCATTCCGCAAAAAAGCGCATTTTGTGCCGACGCAGTTTCGGACTTCACGAATAAACTTATAAAATACACTGCTGTTATCGGGAATTATATGATCGTCGGACATGGCGGCTTTCAATCGCTTTGCTTGTTTGTCCAGTTCATGCAGTAAGGAAGTGATTTTCTCGCAGGATGCTTTTGTTGCCTTATTGATTTTTGTGATTTTCCGCTTTATCGCCGCTTCATTGACTGTAATGAATTTTTCTTCAAAAGGCGCTAAATCTGGTTTAACATAACGGAGTTTGAAGCAAAGTTTTTCTAAATCGCCTACCTGACAATAATCGGGAATATATCCGAATTTGAAAGAACACTCTTCAACGCAAAAGTTTTGTATGATTGATTTTATCAGTTTTTCGGTTTGTTCCAAAACAAATTCCACTTGGAATATGATAGCGTCATAGTTGGTTGTTGAATCGTGAAAGTCAATAATCTGATATCCTCGCAATGGTTGTTCATTGCGTTCACCGTACACAATTTTGTTCATCTGCTTTGTATATGTATCGAGAGCGTCTTGCAATTCGCCTGCAAGTTCAGAGATTTCGTCGATTTGCATTCTTAAAAGCGGAATTAGACATTCTGACTCGATT
>CAMBNE010000127.1 GCA_945868935.1 uncultured Clostridia bacterium | reverse complement strand
CCAACCTGACGAAAAATCTGACGGCGCAATATGCACAAACGATTTAATCAGTGTTCCCTGATAAGTATGAGTGAATTTTTGAAAGGAATGTGTTTTTATGAGCCGTGCGGCGTACTTAATTCTTGAAAACGGCACAGTCTTTGAAGGCAAGGCATTTGGTGCTGAAAAAGAAACTACGGGAGAACTTGTTTTTACCACAGCTATGACAGGTTATCTTGAAACACTCACCGACCCCAGCTATTTCGGTCAGGTGGTTATTCAGACATTCCCTTTAATCGGTAACTACGGGGTAATTCCCTCCGATTTTGAAAGTGACTCTCCGTCGCTTAAAGGTTATATTGTTAGAGAATGGTGCCAAGTTCCCTCTAATTTCCGTTGTGAGGGTGATCTTGACACCTTTTTAAAAGAGTCCCAAATTCCCGGAATCTACGGAATCGACACACGTGCACTCACAAGAATTGTGCGTGAATACGGCGTTATGAACTGCAAAATCAGCTACTCTCCCGAGTATAACGAGAGCGAGCTTGCAGAAATCAAAAACTACGTTATCACAGACGCAGTTGAAAGCACTACTATAGAAGAAAAGGAAAGCTTCAGCGCAGAAAATCCCGAACTTAACGTTGTGCTTATGGACTTCGGTGCAAAGCACAATATCGGCAGAGAGCTTGTAAAGCGAGGCTGTAATCTTACGGTTGTTCCTGCAAATACAACGGCTGAGGAAATTCTTGCAATGAATCCCGACGGCATTATGCTTTCAAACGGACCGGGCGACCCTGCAAAGAATACGCAGATTATTGAGGAGCTTAAAAAGCTCTGCGAGCATAAAATTCCGATTTTCGGAATCTGCCTCGGTCATCAGCTTCTTGCACTTTCGCAGGGTGCAAAGACCGAAAAGCTCAAATACGGTCACAGAGGTGCAAACCAGCCTGCAAAGGAAATTGCAACAGGCAGAGTTTATATCACCTCGCAGAATCACGGCTACGCAGTTGTAAGCGACAGCTTGCCCGAAAACGGCGTTGTAAGCTTTGTAAACGGCAACGACAACACCTGCGAGGGTGTAAACTATACGGATATGCCTGCATTTTCGGTGCAGTTCCACCCCGAAGCCTGCGGCGGACCGCTTGACACGGCATTTTTATTCGACCGCTTTATAAATATGATTAAGGAAAACAAAAATAAGTAAGCTTAACACTGTAACATAACCGATAAAATTTGGATAAGGAATGATTATATGCCACTCAAACAGGATATTAAAAGAGTTATGGTAATCGGCTCGGGTCCTATTGTAATCGGACAGGCTGCCGAGTTTGACTATGCAGGCACACAGGCTTGCCGTGCACTCAAAGAGGAGGGACTTGAGGTTATTCTCGTAAACTCAAACCCTGCTACAATTATGACAGACAACGCAATGGCTGATAAAATATACATTGAGCCTCTCACGCTTGAAACCGTCAAGAGAATCATCAAAAAGGAACGTCCCGACAGCCTGCTTTCAACCCTCGGCGGTCAGACAGGTCTTACCCTTTCAATGCAGCTTGCTAAAGAGGGCTTCCTCGATAAGTACGGAGTAAAGCTTCTGGGCGCAAACCCCGAAACAATCGACAAGGCAGAGGACAGACAGCTCTTTAAGGACACGATGGAGTCAATCGGTCAGCCGTGTATTCCCTCAACAGTTGTAAACGACGTTGAGTCTGCTGTTAAATTTGCAGATGAAATCGGCTACCCCGTAATTATCCGCCCTGCGTTCACTCTCGGCGGCACAGGCGGCGGTATTGTTGACAACGAATCCGAGCTCAGAGAAATCACCTCAAACGGTCTTGAACTTTCACCTATTACTCAGGTGCTTGTTGAAAAGTGCATTTCAGGCTGGAAAGAAATTGAGTTTGAGGTTATGCGTGACAGCGACGGCAATGTAATCACCGTCTGCTCAATGGAAAATTTCGACCCGGTCGGCGTTCACACAGGCGACTCAATCGTAATCGCTCCTACAGTTACTCTTGCCGACAAGGAGTATCAGATGCTCAGAAGTGCGGCTCTCAATATCATTTCCGCACTTAAGGTAGAGGGCGGCTGTAACTGTCAGTTTGCGCTCAATCCCGAAACCTTTGAATACGCAGTAATTGAGGTTAACCCCCGTGTATCACGTTCATCTGCACTTGCTTCAAAGGCAACAGGCTATCCCATTGCAAAGGTTGCGGCTAAAATCGCAATCGGCTACACACTAAATGAAATTAAAAACGCCGTTACGGGCACAACCTATGCTTGCTTTGAACCTGCGCTCGACTACGTTGTTGTAAAATTCCCGAAATGGCCTTTCGATAAATTTGTATACGCAAAGCGTACACTCGGCACACAGATGAAGGCAACAGGCGAGGTTATGGCTATTGCGCCCACCTTTGAGCAGGCAATTATGAAGGCTGTCAGAGGTGCGGAAATTTCGCACAACACGCTTGACGACAAGGAGTTTGCCGAGCTTTCAAACGCATCTGTTTACGACAGACTCAGCGTGTGCGACGACAGAAGAATCTTCTGCGTTTACGAGGCGCTCAAAAGAGGAATCACAGTTGATGAAATCCACTCGGTAACAATGATTGACGAATGGTTCCTTGAAAAGCTTAAAAATATCATCGCTGTTGAAAACGAGCTTAAAGACGGCGAGCTTACCGAGGAGCTTTATGTCCGTGCAAAGAACATCGGATTCCTCGACAAGACAATTGAAGAAATTACAGGCAAAAAGGTAGAAAATCCCCTTGTTCCCGTTTATAAAATGGTTGATACCTGCGCCGCAGAGTTTGCCGCAGAAACCCCCTACTTCTACTCAACCTTTGACAAGGAAAACGAGGCAGAGGAGTTTATCAGGGAACGTGCAGACGGCAAGAAAACAGTTATCGTATTCGGCTCGGGTCCTATCAGAATCGGTCAGGGTATCGAGTTTGACTACGCTTCCGTTCACTGCGTATGGGCGCTCAAAAAAGCAGGATATGACGTTGTAATCGTAAACAACAACCCCGAAACGGTTTCAACCGACTTCGACACAGCCGACAGACTTTACTTTGAACCTCTCACAACAGAGGACGTTATGGGCATAATCAAAACCGAAAAGCCCTTCGGCGTAGTGGTTGCATTCGGCGGTCAGACTGCTATCAAGCTTACAAAGTTCCTGAGCGACAACGGCGTTAATATCCTCGGTACTTCGTATGACGCAATCGATATGGCTGAGGACAGAGAGCGTTTTGACGAGCTTCTTGAAAAATATCAGATTAAGCGTCCTAAGGGCGTTACGGTAATGACAACCGAGGAGGCACTCGATGTCGCTTCAAAAATCGGCTATCCAGTTCTTCTCCGTCCGTCATACGTTCTCGGCGGTCAGAATATGATTATCGCCTTCAACGAGGACGACGTCAAGGAATATATGGCTATCATCCTTGCACAGAACATTGAAAACCCGATTCTCATTGATAAATACCTTATGGGTACAGAGATTGAGGTTGACGCAATCTGCGACGGCGAGGACATCTTAATCCCCGGAATTATGGAGCATATTGAGCGTGCAGGCGTTCACTCGGGCGACTCAATCGCAGTTTATCCTGCGTGGAATCTTTCGGACAAAATGACGCAGATTATTATTGAAAGCTCCAAAAACCTCGCAATCGAGCTTAAAACAAAGGGACTTGTAAATATTCAGTACCTTATCTATAAGGACGAGCTTTACGTAATTGAGGTTAACCCCCGTTCCTCACGTACAATTCCGTACATCAGCAAGGTTACCGGAGTTCCGATGGTTGACCTTGCAACAAGGGCAATGCTCGGCGAAAAGCTGAAGGATATGGGCTACGGAACGGGACTTTACAGAAAGAGCCCGTATATTGCCGTTAAGGTGCCCGTATTCAGCTTTGAAAAGCTTATAAACGTTGATAACCACCTCGGTCCCGAGATGAAGTCAACAGGCGAGGTGCTCGGTATTGCGGCTACGCTTGAAGAGGCTCTCTATAAAGGTCTTATCGGCGCAGGCTACAAGATGAAGAAAAAGGGCGGCGTGTTTATCACAGTCCGCAATTCGGATAAAGCCGAAATCGGCGAAATCGCAAAGAAATACTACGACCTCGGATTTACAATCTATGCAACCGAGGGAACAGCCGAGGTGCTCAAGAAGTTCGGCATCGACGCTGTAGGCGTTAAGAAAATTCACGAGTCAAATACAAGCAACACACTTACTCTTATTGAGTCGGGCAAGATTCAGTATGTTATTTCAACCTCTGCAAAGGGCAGAATCCCCTCGCGTGATTCCGTTAAAATCCGCAGAAAAACCGTTGAAAGAAACATTCCGTGTCTTACTTCTCTTGATACGGCTAATGCACTTGCAGACTGCCTCAAGAGCCACTACTCACAGCACAGCACAGAGCTTATTGACATCAACAATATGAGGGAGGAAAAGCTAATGCTTAAGTTTACCAAGATGCAGGGCATCGGCAACGACTACATTTATTTCAGCACATTTGACCAGGAAATCAACAATCCCGAGGCACTTGCCGTAAGACTTTCCGACAGACACTTCGGAATCGGCGGCGACGGTGTTATCCTTGTTTGCCCGTCAAAGGTTGCAGATGCAAAGATGAAAATGTATAACCGTGACGGCTCAGAGGGCAAAATGTGCGGCAACGGCATTCGCTGCGTTGGCAAGTTCCTCTATGATCACGGTATGATTGACTATAACGAAAAAGACGAAATCACAATTGAAACCTTAAGCGGTATA
>CAMBNE010000126.1 GCA_945868935.1 uncultured Clostridia bacterium | reverse complement strand
ATCGTATCAAAGTCAACAACGTCAACGTAGTCGATTATTGCAAGCGGCTCGGTGTTTATGCTGTCGGTAATTGCTTTGATAACGGCTTTTGCGTCGGTTTCGCCGTTTTCAATCAGCTCCCTGCCAAGCTTAAGACTGCGGCTTAAAATCAGCGCCGCCTTTCTCTCGTCGGGATTTAAGTAGGTGTTGCGTGAGCTTTTTGCAAGTCCGTCAGCCTCACGCACAATCGGACAGCCGACAATCTCGGTGTCGACATTCAAGTCCTTTACCATTCGTTTAATTACTGCAAGCTGTTGTGCATCCTTCTGACCGAAGTACGCTCTGTCGGGCTTTACGATATTGAAAAGCTTGAGCACAACGGTCTGAACTCCTCTGAAATGAATCGGGCGTGACTTTCCGCAAAGCTCGGTTGTAAGTCCGTTCATATCAACATAGGAGCAAAAGCCGTCTGCGTACATTTCCTTTGGTTCAGGGTGGAAAATCAAATCAACTCCCACGCTTTCGCAGAGTGCCGAGTCCTTTTCAAAATCTCTCGGATAGCTTTCCAAGTCCTCGTTCGGTCCGAACTGCATAGGATTTACAAAAACGCTGACAACAACCTTGTCATTGTTCGCTCTTGCGGCTTGCATAAGGCTTTTGTGTCCCTCGTGAAGATATCCCATTGTGGGAACAAAGCCGACGGTAAGCCCTTCTCTTTTCCAAGCGTTTACACGCTCTCTTACGTCTTTTATTGTATAGCAAATGTCCATAATTTTACCTCGATTATAATTAATATTAGTGTGAAGAGTGGAGTGTGGAGTGTGGAGTTAAGGGTCGCTTCGCTCCGAATTTATAATGTTGCGTGTTGTTTGGGAAAGTTTGTTGGCTGAACAAATTTTGATATATTGGTGATGTTTTGTTTTTTCCCTGCATTAGTTAACAAAATTTACGCCTGCGGCTTTAGCCGCATAAAAATAAATTCGGGCACAAAACCTTTATATTATTGCAACCTATCCACTCGACCGAAACTCCACACTCCACTCTCCAAACTCCACACTTTAATACAAGCTCTCTATAATATCATCATCAATCTTGAACGTGTGTTCCTCGCTCGGGAACGCACCCGACTTTACTTCATCAATATACTGCCTGAATGCGTCCTTCATAACGCTTCCGATTTGCGCATACTGCTTTACAAACTTCGGCTTGAAGTCTGAGTACATTGCAAGCATATCCTGATAAACAAGCACCTGTCCGTCGCACCCTGCGCCTGCGCCGATTCCGATTGTAGGAATCGAAATGCTCTCGGAAATTTTCTTTGCAAGCTTTGAGGGAACGCACTCGAGCACTACGGCAAATGCGCCTGCCTCTTCGACGGCTCTTGCCTCGTCAAGCAGTTTCTGAGCCGCCTCCTTACCCTTGCCCTGCACCTTGAATCCGCCGAATGCGTTTATTGACTGCGGTGTAAGTCCGATATGGGCACAAACGGGAATTGAGGCTTTTACAATCGCTTTGATGTGCTCGCAAAACTCAATTCCGCCCTCAAGCTTTACAGCCTGCGCACCGCCCTCTTTTACAAGTCTGCCTGCGTTTACAACTGCGTCATAAACCGAGGTCTGGTACGACATAAACGGCATATCGGTGATTACGAGCGCATTTTTTGCGCCCCTTGCAACTGCCGCACTATGGTGAATCATATCCTCCATTGTGACCGACAGCGTATCGTCATAGCCGAGCACGACCATTCCGAGCGAGTCACCGACGAGAATTGAGTCAACGCCCGACTCGTCAAGCAGTTTTGCGGTTGTATAATCATAGGCGGTAAGCATTGTGAGCTTTTCGCCGTTTTTCTTTGACTCTTTAAAAGTAACCGATGTATTTTTCATAATAATCCCTTTCAAATAACATAAAACAAATCCTGTAGATTTATTGTTTACGATAAATCTAAAAATTCGGACATTTCGCCGTAATTCCTGTCCTCGTTCTTTGCCTTTGCAATTTTAACAAGCCGTTTTGCAAGCAGAATGTAAATCTGCCTGTCCTCACCATCAAGGCTGTTTACGTGCTTTTTAACAGTTTGCAAATCGTTTCGCTCAACAGGACCTGTCAGAGCGTTTACGCACCCGTTTTCAAGTACGCATTTAACATTCCCCGAAACAAGATTCTTTGTTGCACCGACAGCGTCATCTCGTGAAAATCCGCATTGTTCAAGCAGTGAGTAACCCATATCAAGCAAAGCGACAAGCTCGTTGCTCAGCACGCTTGCGGCGGTGTGATAAAGCGGCTTTTTGCTCTTGTCAATACGGCATACGGTGTTGCCGAGGCTTTCAAAAAGGCTCTTCAAAGCCGAAACAGCCGTTTCATCTCCCTCTACAGCAAAAAAAGTATTTGCCGGAATTCTGTAGGACGTCAATTTGTCGCTGAACGCAAGCATAGGGTGGATTGAGCAAACGCCGGCACCCGTGCTTTGTGAATCGGTAAATACATCAGATGATAATGCACCACTAAAATGGCATACTATTTTAGTTTGGACGGACATATTATTTTTGATGATGCAATCCCACACGCTCCCGATTACATTGTCGGGCGTTGTGATAAAAAGGGTATCGCTCACTTTTACAAGCTCTTCCAAATCGGAAAAGCAGTCCGTTTGAGTAAATTGCGCCGCAAAAGCGGCATTGTCGGAGTTTATGTCATAAAACCCCGAAATCTGAATATTGTTGTCTTTGAGGTACCTGCCGACGGAAACGCCGACCTTGCCAGCGCCGATAATTCCAATATTCATGCTATCACCTCGATTCAATACTACAGCGATAACATTTCATCTGATACAGCTTCACGTTGTGAATACCGTTCATAATTAATATATCACAAATATCGGAATAATTCAATATTTGCGGCATTAATACTGCAAACTTTACATTTACAATTTTCTCCGTCGGTGGTAGAATATTAGCAAAGTGAAAAGAGGTAAAATTTTATGGAAAAAAGTCGAATTGACAGGCAGTTTGAGTTTTTGCTTGAGGCTGACAAAGAGAAGTTTATTCAGCGGCAAACGCTGAAAAGCGACGGAAAGACCTTTGAAAATGACGCTGAACACGCCTGGCATATGGCGCTTATGTGCCTTTTGCTGGGAGAATATGCAAATGAAGATATAGATTTGCTGAAAACGATTTCAATGATACTCATTCACGATGTTGTTGAAATTGACGCAGGCGACACCTACGCTTATGACGACGAGGGCACGAAGTCACAGCGTGAGCGTGAGCTGAAAGCGGCTGACAGGCTTTTCGGACTTCTGCCTGACGACCAGGGTGAAAAATTCAGAGCACTCTGGGAGGAGTTTGAGGAGGGCAAGACGAATGAGGCAAAATTTGCACACACAATGGACAACGTTCAGCCTGCTATACTCAACAACTCAACCGACGGCAAGATGTGGGCAAAAAACAAGGTAAAGCTGAGTCAGATTCTTGAAAGAAACAAAAACACCGCCGACGGTTCACAGGCTCTCTGGGATTATTCATACTACAATTTCATAAAACCGAATGTCGAAAAAGGCAGAATAGAAAATAATTAATTATCATCACTCTGACGTTTTTTCATTTTCTGCCAGCTTACAAAGCCGTAAATGTCGTTTATAAAAAATATTGCAAAACAAATAATAACAGGAACATAAGAAGTATTTTCCATTGACGCAAGTATCCACAGGACAATCAGAACAAGGTCGTTTGCGGCATAGGCAACGGCGTACACAGGACTGCGCATAAGCGCTAAGTAGGACGCCGCAAAGCTTGTTGCAATTGAAACGGTGCTGAAAAAGAGATTCGGAGTATCAAATACTTTCAGAATAAAGTAAAAAATAACCGTTACAAGCAAGGTCAGCACAGCAAGCAGAATTCTGTGCAGGGCATTAAGGCTGTTTACAGTTACCTCAGAGCTGTTTTTGTACGGATGTCTGTACCAGCTCACAGCCGACATAAAAGCAATCGGCGCAGTCATTCCGAGGTATGTTATCATCTCGCCGTAGTAGCAGTATTGCAGTGAAATAATCGAATAAACCAAGCCGAATATTACCATCAGCACCTCTCCGATTACATAGCCCTTTGCAATAAAAATCAACGATGTAACGCCTATGAGAGATGCAATAAGCGTGAGCGGATTGAAATTTCCTGCAAGCAGAAACGAAACTGTCACGGTTATAACCGAAAACAGCCAAAGGCAAAGCTCAAATACCGAAAGGCTTTTAAAAAGTTTTGTGATGTATCCCATTTTATACCTCCAAAAAAATAAGCATCCGACGCACATATCTTCTAAGACCTAACGATATGTGCACGAATGCGTAACGCTTCCTACCCGGTGGCAGTAAATTTAAAATTTTCTACATTCTATCACAACAAAAATATAAAGTCAAGTGCTTGTATATCGCTTAAAGTTTGATATAATAATAGATAATAAAACACAAAAGGAGGCGTTTGTATGAAATACGTATGCAATGTATGCGGCTGGGAATACGACGAGGCTGTCGGCGATCCCGACAACGGAATTGCACCCGGCACAAAATTTGAGGATTTACCCGAAGATTTTGTATGCCCTCTCTGCGGAGTAGGCAAGGACGATTTTTCACCTGCTGAATAATCAGGTAAAATCGCCTTACAGAACGATAAAACGCTATGACGTTTGTAAAAGCGTCATAGCGTTTTTTGTTGATGACTGAAGTAAGATAAACCATAATTTAATGCGGAATTCGGAATGCGGAATTCGGAATTGAGGGTCGCTACGCTCCGAATTTGTAATAATGCGTGTTGTTTGGATAAGTT
>CAMBNE010000125.1 GCA_945868935.1 uncultured Clostridia bacterium | reverse complement strand
TTCCTCGGTATGCCGACGCTTATAAGCTCAGTCAAAAAGTACCTTTACGGTGCAACGGATACAAGCGTAAACCTTATGTCGTCGTCAATAGCCTCATTTGAAATGGTGGAGCAGGGCGTGCATAAGGGTACGGCGATTATGAAAATCGCGGATATGTTCGGAATAAATAAGGAGCATACCGCCGCAATCGGAGACTATTTCAACGATTTCGATATGCTCAAAACCGTCGGATTGCCTGCTTGCTGCGGTCAGGCACCTAAAGAAATGCACGAAATAGCAAAATTTGAGGCTTGCCATTGCAACAAGGGAGCCGTCGGAGATTTGCTCAATTATATAATGTACACATATAAGGAGAACTGATTATGGACGCTATGAAAAAGAAAGAATTGCAGATTTTTGCTGCAAAGGCACGCATAGGCGTTATTGAGGGCGTTTACAATGCCAAGGCGGGACATCCTGGCGGTTCGCTTTCAATTTGTGATTTGCTCGCTTATCTCTACAACGGAGAAATGAGCATTGACGCCTCAAATCCGCGTATGGAGGACAGAGACAGATTTGTTCTTTCAAAGGGACATGCTGCACCTGCTCTTTATGCAACGCTCGCACTCAAGGGATTTTTCCCCGTTGAAGATTTGAAAACTCTCAGAAAGTCGGACTCTTATCTTCAGGGACACCCCAATATGAACAAAATCCCCGGCGTTGATATGAGCACAGGCTCTCTCGGTCAGGGAATTTCAGCTGCTGTCGGTATGGCACTCGGCGCAAAGCTCGACAAGAAGGACTTCCGTGTTTATACAGTCCTCGGCGACGGCGAAATCGAAGAGGGCGAGGTCTGGGAGGCTGCAATGTTTGCCGCTAACCGTGGTCTTGACAATCTTGTTGCGGTTGTTGACTACAACGGACTTCAAATCGACGGTACAGTTGAAGAGGTAAACTCTCCTTATCCGATTGCCGACAAATTCAAGGCTTTCAAGTGGAACGTCGTTGAGATTGACGGACACGATTTTGACGCTATCGAGTCTGCACTTGAAAATGCAAGGGTAACAAAGGGCGTGCCGACCTGTATTGTTATGAAAACAATTAAGGGCAAGGGCGTTTCGTATATGGAAAACGCAGTAGGCTGGCACGGAAAAGCTCCGAACACCGAAGAATACGAACAGGCGATGACTGAGCTTAAAGCGGCTCTCGCAGAATTGGAGGCTTAATTATGGCAGATGTAATTAAATGTGCAACCCGTGACGCTTACGGTAAAACACTTGTTGAATTGGGCGATAAAAACGACAAAATAATTGTTCTTGACGCTGATCTCGCAGCAGCAACAAAAACAGGTATGTTCAAAAGCGCTCATCCCGATAAATTCTTTGACGTAGGTATCGCAGAGGCTAACCTTATGGGCGTTGCGGCAGGACTTGCGGCAACAGGTCATACCGTTTTTGCTTCTTCCTTCGCTATGTTTGCGGCAGGCAGAGCATTTGAGCAGATAAGAAACTCAATCGGCTATCCGCACCTGAATGTTAAGATCGGCGCAACTCATGCAGGCATTTCTGTCGGCGAGGACGGCGCAAGCCACCAGTGTTGTGAGGATATTGCTCTTATGAGAACAATTCCCGGTATGGTTATTTTGAATCCTGCCGACGATATCGAAGCGAGAGCTTGCGTTTTGGCTGCTGTTGAGCATGACGGCCCTGTTTATATGCGTTTCGGTCGTCTTGCAGTGCCGAGAGTATTTGACGAAAGCTACAAATTTGAAATCGGTAAGGGAAATGTACTTGTTGAGGGTACAGACGCTACAATTATCGCTTCGGGTCTTATGGTAAACGAAGCTTTGATGGCTGCCGAAAGCCTTAAGGCAGAGGGCATTTCCACAAGAGTTGTCAATATGGCTACAATTAAGCCTATCGACAGAGATATAATCATTGACTCCGCAAAGAAAACGGGCGTTATCGTTACTGCCGAGGAGCATAACATTATCGGCGGTCTCGGTTCTGCGGTTACGGAGGTTGTCTGCGAAACCGTACCCGTTCCCGTTGTTCGTGTCGGCGTAAATGACGTATTCGGTAAATCAGGCCCTGCGGTTGAGCTTTTGCACATCTACGGTCTTGACGCTAAAAATATCGCTGAAAACGTTAAAAAGGCAATCGCACTTAAATAATCAAAATAAAGCAATACGGCATACTCTTTTAGGAGTGTGCCGTATTTTTTAGTGCTATTTTCTGTTGCATTTTTTGTCAAAGCTCGGGTTGAACGCATAGAAATTCTTTTCGTTGAGCTTATCCGTCGCAAGTCGCAAACCCTCGCCTTGACAACAATCTTGTAAAAAAATAATGACCGATAGCTCAAAAATCACATTTCACCATCTGTTCATCATGCAGTGTTTTTTATAAATCTAACAAAACAAATACTTTTTTTGTTTTGTCGAATATGATATAATTTTGTTAGCGCATAGTTTCTATTTGAGGAGGAATTAAAATGCGTTGCAAAAAATGTGGTGCAAAAGTATCAAAAAAATCAGGATTTTGCTCAAAATGCGGTAGCAGAATCAACGAAGAACTTGAAAAAGCAGAAACACAACCGATACAAGAACAAACGACCAAAAAGACAATTAGTGATTTCTGGCACAATCTCAATAAATTTGGTAAAACTCTCGTTGTATTCACAGTTGTTTTTGCATTATTTTTTATTGTGTCAGTTCTAAATGGAAATGCAGGTGCAGCTATATTTTCAATTATTCAAACCGCGTTATGCACATTTTCGTTACTGATAAATATAGGAAAAATCAAAGTGCCGCAAAGAAAACTGCATATTATTCTTTTTAGCGTTGCCTTGGTCTTAATTTTACCATACTTAGTTGCGTCAAGTTCAACAGCAAGTAATACACAAGAATTTATTTGGTCTGATATAGTTATGAATGAAATGTTGCCTGAACCCGAATCAAATGTTGGTGAAATTATATTAAACGATAACGAAAATCTCTTAATATATGTTCATAAAACTTCTGTTGATGAATATAATGAATATCTGTCTAAATGTGAAGAAAAAGGCTTTATAATTGAGGCAGACAAAGCCGAGAACATTTATGAAGCTTTTAATAAAGATGGATATAAATTAGATTTGAGTTATGAAAATGACGAAAAAAAGATGTGCATTGATTTAGAAGCACCAATGAAACTCGGCGAAATCAAATGGTCTGAAACTGAAATTGCAAAGCTGTTACCTATCCCTGAATTTGATTTAGGAAAAATTGAAAAAGATGATGTTTCGAAATATTCAGTTTATTTAAGCGGTGTTTCCTATGATAACTATGTCAAATATGTTGATGAATGTTCCAGAAATGGTTTTAATACAGACAGCATAAAAGATGAGAAAACATTCAGTGCTAAAAACGCAGATGACTATTCACTTAATGTTGAATATGAAGGAAATAGTATAATTTACATATCAATTAAAAAGCCGGAATATAATATTGACATTAATGTTGAATATGCAGACAAAATATTTGACAATGACAACGATATTAACATTTATGTTGATGATACGGATTTGGGAACAATAAGCCACGATAGTACCGATACTTTCAATTCGGTATTAAATAAAGGAATACATACAATAAAATTTATAAATGCTGATGATAACAATATAAGCAATGAGATTAGATTAAAAATCAGCAAACAGGAAACATTGAAATTTAAAATTACCTGCAGTGATGATAAAATTAATGTTGAAACCATATCGGGTGATATTGATATTCAAGTTAAATCAATAAAGTTCTCTGATACATCTGATGTGGAATTTTACTATTCAAGTTATCCTGACACTAATTCTTTTTCAGTAGAAATCAGTCCCGAAGGCAAAGAAGCAGATTATAGTACTCTCCTTGATTTCGTAAGCGAAAATCCAAAAGTTGCTACGATTGAGTATGACAAAGATTCTTGGATTTCACAAGAGGTTAAAATAACTCCTGTTAGTGACGGAGAAACATATGTTTATATTCAATCCAAAGACGGTACGGTGAAATCCGAAAAAATTAAGGTCGTTGTTGATATTGAAGAAGAAACAACTGTTGCCAATTATGAAGAAACTACAACAGAGAAAAAGAGTGGGAAAACTGTATACATAACGCCTTCTGGCGAAAAGTATCATTATAGCAAATCATGTGCAGGCAAAAATGCAATGGAAAGGGATTTTGACGATGTAAAAGGTGTCTATGACCCTTGTAAAAAATGTGTTGGATAAGATTTAATTCAATAATCAAACCGAGGGCGTTTGCTCTCGGCTTAAATCATTTTTATTGACAACAACATACTAATAAAATATCATATAATTATGATTAAGATTATGTTTGTATGCCACGGCAACATTTGCCGTTCGCCGATGGCTGAATTTGTGTTAAAAGATATGGTTAAGCGCAGAGGGTTGAAAAAGAATTTTGTAATTGCCTCCTCTGCTACCGGTACATAAGAAATATGGAATGGTGTGGGCAACTCTGTTTATCCGCCTGCAAAGGCTGTTCTTGAAGGTCACGGCATTGACCCGAGCGGTAAAAGAGCCGTTCAGCTTAAAGCCAGCGACTACGATAAATACGATTTGTTCATCGGTATGGATAGTGCCAATATTCTCAATATGACCCGTATTCTCGTCGAAGATAAGCGGGGCAAAATCCATAAGCTGATGGAATACACAGGTAGCAGCGCAGATGTTTCGTACCCTTGGTACACTCGTGATTTTGACAGGTGTTACAAGGACATCTATGCCGGCTGTGAACCGTTCCCGTTGTTCGTGTCGGCGTAAATGACGTATTCGGTAA
>CAMBNE010000124.1 GCA_945868935.1 uncultured Clostridia bacterium | reverse complement strand
ATCACCCCCAATCGGTGGGAGTGCTAACCGCCTTAACTTCCCTGTAACCCCATAAAGCCAAAAGGCAATATGGCAATTAATATTTTATAACTTTTTTGCTGTTTCTGCAACTATAGTTATGTCATAACATTTTGACATCTTGTATATTGACTTTTGATTTTGAATATCATATAATAAGGTTACAGGGTAACCGTCAAAGCGGTTAGCCCAAAACAGTAAATTGATTAAATAATCGCTCAACTATTTGCAGGCAGTTGGGCGATTATTTTTTTATGTATTTAACAAGCTGAGTAAGTGATACTATCAGAACGATAAGCAAAACTAATTCAGTCATACATATCACCCCCAATCGGTGGGAGTGCTAACCGCCTTAACTTCCCTGTAACCCCATAAGCCAAAAGGCTGTATGGCAATTAATCTTTATATTATAATTTTTCTGCTATCTCGGCAACTCGCTTTGCCTGAGCCTTTACGTTTGATGAAGCAGGACCGCCGAAAGCAGTACGCTCGTTTGTACAGCGTTCAAGCGAAATTGCGCTGTAAACGTCGTCGGTGAACACGTCGCAGACCTTTTTGTACTCGTCAAGCGAAAGATTTTCAAGGTCAGTGCCCAGCTCAATGCACCTTGCAACAAGCTCGCCTGTTGCCTTGTATGCATCTCTGAAAGGAACGCCGTGCTTTGTCAGCCAGTCTGCGCAGTCGGTTGCGTTGATAAAGCCGCCTGCCGCCGCTTTTCTCATATTTTCGGGGATAACTCGCATTGTATCGAGCATAGGAGAAAAGGCTGTCAGGCACATTTTTACGGTATCAACGGCGTCAAAAATAGCCTCCTTGTCCTCCTGCATATCCTTGTTGTATGCAAGCGCAATACCCTTCATAATCGTGAGCAAGGTCATATTGTCGCCGAAAACTCTGCCGCTCTTGCCTCTGACAAGCTCTGCAATGTCGGGATTCTTTTTCTGCGGCATAATTGACGAGCCTGTTGAAAACGCATCGTCAAGCTCAACAAACTTGAATTCCCAGCTGCACCACATAATAATTTCCTCGGAAAAGCGTGAGAGGTGCACCATAATTATTGAAAGAACTGACGCAAACTCAATGCAGTAATCTCTGTCGGAAACACCGTCAAGCGAGTTGTTTGTGATTCGCTCAAAGCCCAAAAACTCGGCTGTGATTGTTCTGTCAATCGGATAGGTTGTGCCTGCAAGCGCACACGAGCCGAGCGGCATTTCGTCCATTCTCTTTAAGCAGTCCTCAAGACGTGAAACGTCACGCAACAGCATTTCGCCGTAAGCTAAAAGGTGATGACCGAAGGTAATCGGCTGTGCTCTCTGAAGGTGAGTATAGCCGGGCATTACGGTTTCGCTGTACTTTTCAGCCTTGTCGGCGATAACCTTGATAAGGTCAACAACGAGGTTTTTAACATTGACAACCTCTTTTTTAAGGTAAAGCTTAATGTCAAGCGCAACCTGGTCATTACGGCTGCGGGAAGTGTGAAGTCTTTTGCCGTTGTCGCCGATTCTCTTTGTCAGCTCGCCCTCGATAAAGGTGTGAATATCCTCTGCCTCCATATCAAACTGCAATGCGCCGCTTTCGATATCGGCAAGGATTCCCTTTAGTCCCTGAACGATGTCGGCTGACTGCTCCTCGGTGATAATTCCGCATTTGCCGAGCATTGTTGCGTGGGCGATACTGCCCTCTATGTCCTCTTTATACATTCTGCTGTCGAATGAAATAGAGCTGTTAAAGTCGTTTGTTGTTTTTGAAAGCTCCTTTTTGAAGCGTCCTTTCCATAACTGCATATTTCAGATTCCTTTTCTTTGTAAAATCACTATACCAAAAATATTATAAGTTGTTTTTAAACCAGCGGAATGGTCAAGACCGTTCCCTACATTTAATTTCAACCATTTATCTCCTGTTCACTGTCAATCAATTTCTGTAATTCTTCGTTTTTGTAATACTGCACTCTGTGAATAATCACCGCACCTATAAAGCAAACAATCATTGTCGGTATTAAAATAATTGCTCCCCACTTACCGAAAAAACTTGCCATAGTATCCTCAAAAAAGCTCGGGAGCAATCCGATACAAGTAAATACGGTTAGTATTGCATCAACAACAGCAAAAACAGCACACATAGATACATTGTTTTCTCCGTGTGTTATTACGCGTTTTATAAAAAGATATATCGGTGCCGTAATTATTGAAACGACAGAAATTACATAAAACATTATCAAAGCCAACATAATCATTTGCTCCTTTTGAATACAAAGTGAAGTCCTATTGCAATAATAAGCAATATTAACGCAACGGGCAACCAGAAAACAAGGTAAAGTCCCACTCCGATTTCAGATCCGAAGTTTTGACCTATAATATAGTAAAAAAGTGCAACTATTCCGGCAATTACAGTCAGAATAACGTCCACTGTTGCGAATATCTGACAGGGCGATTTTTTGCTGGCTTTTTTCTTCGTAATTAAATGGGCTATCGCCGTTATGACAGCGATAATCAACGTGAATATTATTGCAAAATTTATGTAATATTCCATACAAAATAAAACCTATAAAAAACACTTATCGGGGCAGAGAAAATCCCTGCCCCCGATTTATTGTATCAAACAAATTTTTACTTATTTGATAAGACCTTTCTTTGCACGAACCTTTATGGGAAGTCCGAAGAGGTTGATAAAGCCTGCGCTGTCGTTCTGGTCGTAAACCTCGTCCTCGTCAAAGGTTGCGATTTCCTCGTCATAGAGTGAATACGGGCTTGTAACGCCTGCGTCAATGATGTTGCCCTTGTAAAGCTTAAGCTTAACTTCGCCTGTTACATACTCCTGTGTGCTGTCAACGAATGCCGACATAGCCTCACGCAGAGGTGTGTACCACTTGCCGTCGTAAACGAGGTCGGCAAATGTGTTTGCAAGGTTCTTCTTGTAATGAAGTGTATCCTTGTCAAGGCAGATTTCCTCGAGCTTATCGTGAGCCGCATAGAGGATTGTGCCGCCGGGAGTTTCATAAACGCCCCTTGCCTTCATACCAACAAGACGGTTTTCTACGATATCTGTGATACCAACGCCGTTTCTGCCGCCGATTTCGTTGAGCTTTTCAATAAGCTCTACAGAGCCGACTTCTTCGCCGTTGAGCTTTGTGGGAATACCCTTTTCAAAAGAAATTGTAACGTACTCGGGCTTATCGGGAGCCATTTCGGGGGAAACGCCCATCTCGAGGAAGCCTTCTTTGTTGTACATAGGCTCATTTGCGGGGTCTTCAAGGTCAAGACCTTCGTGGCTTAAGTGCCAGAGGTTCTTGTCCTTTGAATAGTTTGTTTCACGGTTAATCTTGAGCGGAATGTTCATCTTCTCCGCATATTCGATTTCTTCCTCACGTGACTTGAATTCCCATGTTCTCCAGGGAGCGATAATCTTCATATCGGGAGCGTAAGCCTTGATTGCAAGCTCAAAACGAACCTGATCGTTGCCCTTACCTGTGCAGCCGTGACAGATAGCGTCTGCACCCTCTTTTTTAGCGATTTCAACAAGTCTTTTTGCAATGATAGGACGGGCGAATGATGTACCGAGGAGGTACTTGCCCTCGTAAACTGCGCCTGCCTTAACTGTCGGGAAAATGTACTCCTCAACAAATTCCTTGTTAAGGTCCTCAATGTAGAGCTTTGATGCGCCTGTCTTGATAGCCTTTTCCTCAAGACCGTCAAGCTCGGTGCCCTGACCTACGTTACCCGAAACAGCGATAACCTCGCAGTTGTCGTAATTTTCTTTAAGCCAAGGAATGATGATTGAAGTATCAAGTCCGCCTGAATATGCAAGAACTACCTTTTTGATTTTATTATCAGCCATTTTTATTTCCTCCGATTACCAAAATTTAATTTACTATTACATTATACACTCTGTTTCAAAAAAATCAAGTCTTTTTTGAATAAATATTCAAAAATTTTTCAGATATACATTTTTAAGCATATTTTATGCGAATTTATGTGAAAAACGGCTTATTAAGCGGATAAACAAATAACGCATTATTTGAAAAAGACTGCTTTCGGGCGAAAATTGTATATATTCATTTAAAATGAATATTCAGAATATTCATTCATTTATGCAGTATAATGAATATTATTCAATGAAAGTGAATAAAAAATAATCGTTAACTCATATATTGAATAACTGAAAAATTCTGCTATAATTTATTTGAAACAAAATGCATATTATAATGCGAAAGGATGATTTATTGTGTCAGCATTCAAAGAGATTACACCAAAGGAAATTACAAACAATCCGTTTGAGCTTATCGGCGACGACTGGGCACTTGTGACAAGCGGAAGCAAGGATAAATTCAACACAATGACCGTAAGCTGGGGCGGAGTCGGCATTATGTGGGGCAAACCTGTTGCGTTTACGTTTATCCGTCCGCAGAGATACACTTTTGAATTCACCGAGAACAACGATTACTACACAATGAGCTTTTTTGACGAAAGTTACCGTGACGCACTTAAGTTCTGCGGTTCAAAAAGCGGCAGAGATGTTGACAAGGTTAAGGAAACAGGGCTTACACCTGCATTTACCGAGGACGGTATTCCGTATTTTGAAGAAGCAAAGCTCGTACTTGTATGCAAAAAAATGTATGCTCAGTTTTTAAACGAGGAAAGCATAACCGACAGCGACAGCGTTAAGAAGTGGTACAAGGACGACTACCACAAAATGTACGTCAGCGAAATTGTAAAGGTAATGGTAAAGGAATAAACCATAATTTAATGCGGAATGCGTAATTCGGAATGCGTAATTAATGGTCGCTACGCTC
>CAMBNE010000123.1 GCA_945868935.1 uncultured Clostridia bacterium | reverse complement strand
AGAACAGAAGTGTGGAAAAGAATAACAAGCGTTATCAGGGATTACAACGCCCTGAGAGCCGAATATAAGGATTTTATCAAGGATACAGCGAGTGATACGGAAACACATTTAAAAGAACTTGAACGCAAAATATCGGCTGTTGACAAGGCACTAAACAGCTTTGACTCCGAGGTAAAAGAACTGGTGCGGCAACGGTACTGGAAAGGTAAAACATACAGGGATATTCTTGTACCAATGAGCGAAAGCACCATGAAACGATATGTGCGGAAATTTGTAGTCGAAGTCGGGCGGAACCTTGGAGAAATAAAATAAGGGCGGAAAACCGCCCTTATTTTTGTGTGGTAGTGTAGTTACGCTTGGTTTCGTTACGAGCAATAATATCACTTTTGAAAAACAATTTATCACGAGGATAAACTTTAAATGGCTGGAGCTTGCCTCTGGAAATAAGAACATCAATATTCTGACGTGAGCAATTAAGCATATCGCTTGCTTCGGATGTGTTAGTGACTGTAAAACGAGAAAATGATTTAAAATCTTCCAATGTTACAGGGATATCTTCTCCATTTTCGTATAATTCACCCTCGCTACAATCTAAGTCTTCATTCCAACTGATACCGTATCCTCCCGGTTCCACTTTTACCAAATTAAATATGTCAGGGTTTTGTAGAACTTTGAATTCAGGATAGTCAGACATTATAGGTTTGACATCAAAAATTTTGGTGGTGTTATTTTCAAAAAAAACGAGCAAGCGCATATTCTCCAAAGGCACTACGCATAGCACTTTAATAGATAGCATGATCATACCCTCCTTATATTAGATATTTTATAAGCCACCGCCCCTTTTAATTAAGGGGCGGTAGCTTTTTAATTATTTTGTTGTTCCACATTGCAAGTAATTCATCTTTGTACTGGTTGCCCCATTCAGCAACTAAAGCCTGTGCTTTGCTGGGGAGGTCACCCTCTATCATTTCCATTGTTGAGATTTCAAACAAGCCGTTGTGTTCGCCGTATACTGCGTGTATATGTGGTGGATTGTGTTCGTTTCGGAAAAATATTTTTATTACTATTCCGTAGAACCGTGTAATCTCAGGCATATCGTTCACCTCCGTTCTTTATTGTGTGTTTATATTAACATAATGATTGACGAATGTCAAGCATTGTAAAAAAATAATATGCACAAAGTATCTGACTTGGATTTGTATAGTTTTATCGCACCTTTGTAGTATAATCACAAAGGAAATGTCATAATTTACGGTGAAGCTTCGGAGAAATAAAATAAGGGCGGAAAACCGCCCTTATTTTTGTATGGATTGCAGCCTAAATAGAATCAAATCAATTACATACTGCGGAGGGGTTCGTGTTCCTCGTTCCCAGTTCTCCCATGTAGGTAATGGAATATTTAACATTTCGCTGACTTCACGCTGCGACCAGTGCCTGTTCTTACGCAAGGCACGGATATCGTCAAAAGTGTTCAAGAAAAATCCCTCCTTCGGTACTTGATTTTTATTCTTGCCTTTGTTATAATAAAAGAGCAGGCGGCGGCAAGTACCGCCCGCTTGTTTCAATGCTTAAGGTTCTGATTTACTGGTCAGAACCTTTTCTTTTCGCTTCTGCGATTACCTCGTCAATAAGGTCTTTCGCCTTATCAACGTTATCGCTGTCCAGCAGAGCCTTTATTGACAGCAGAAGCGTAAGTAGTTCAAGTCGTGTCATGTCTTCCATTTTTTTCTCCTTTCTGGCACTTGCCACCGTTGGGTTCGGGCCTTTCCCTTACCTCTTGTCTGTATATTACCATTCATTGAATGGAAAGTCAAGCTTTTTGAGGAAATATAATGCACAAAGTATCTGACTGGAATTTGTGTAGTTTTATCGCACTTGTGTAGCATAATTCACAAAGGAAATAGTTCTGCACAATAAGAATTATTTTCCAAATACAGAAATAATAAAAAACGTTAAAGAATGGGAAATTCTATAAAGGAAATGTCATCATTCAAGAAAAGGAACTGCTCCGATAAGAAGCAGCTCCTCGTTACCAAATATGTGGTCGGCAGCCGTTAAACTGCCGACCGTTTAAAATTTTAACCACGAATACCTTTAAAATTGTAATTGCCTTTTTTGATTTGTTCGTGGTCGGCTTTGACCGCTTCCTGATATTCAGGGTCAGCCTTTTCTGCTTTGGAGCAGTCCATACAGATGCACTGCTCATTGAGCATTGACATGATGCGACCGCCCGTAAGAGGACGGTGACATCTGTCGCACAGTTTCTGAGTGAAAAATTTGTCGCTCATACTTTCCGCCTCCTACTTTTTAAAAACTTTGATGAGCAATACAAGGATAGCTAAGTCCAATAGCAAACTGGCTATCGGCTGTATTGTACTAATTAAATTTTGCATAATTATTGACATGGTCTAAACGGTATGATATAATCAAGGTGGTGGGAGGGTTTCCCCTCCCGACTACCTCAGTTGTCGAAGATTTTTAAAAGGTCTTCAACGATATCGGCTACAGCCTTGATGATAAGTAGTGCGGTTAACACTTTTTGTGGCTTGTCATCCTTTGGCTGTGGCTTTTTTTGTTTTCGTTTAGCCATTGTCCTGACCTCCTTTCCTTTATTGTGTGTTTATATTACCATACATTTAAGAATAAATCAAGCCTTTTGTGGAATTATTATTCAATTTGTGGATATGCACAAATTCATTTAAAGGTATTCATGCAGTATTGGTATAAGAGAAAAACCGCCTTGTATCAGGCGGTTTAAGATTAGTGGTTGTGATGTTTTTCATAAAATGAGTATGCCGATTTCACGGCGGTATCAAGATAGATTTCAGGCAGACCATTCTCGGAATAGCCGTGCTGCAGTGTAGCAAGATATGACGGTGAGGGAGGACATATCTCATGAGAATACATATCAGCCATAACGTAGAACATGGCTGTGACGGTACCGTTACCAGTGGCAACAGGTAACTCACGCTTGATATAGAACTTTGGAAACCCTTCATATATATCAAGGTAACGCTCATCGGATAGTGATATGTTCCAAAGCAAAACAGGAACACGTCCTCCCTTGCAGGGCGTAATGTCAGCGTAACCGCTGCGGCGGAATACAAGACGGTAATCATAAAGAAGTCCCGTAGTTATCCTTTCAGAGTCAGGGCAACGCACTGCCATTTGTTCTAAATGCAGATTTGACCCGTACGCCCCGTAGAGCTTGCGAATTTCGGATTTTTTTAGTTTCATAGCATGTTTACTCCTTTCAATAATAAAAAACGTTGTACGGCGAATTTAAGCCTTGTGTGCGGCGGTAAGATTTACCGCCGCATTATGCTTTTTTTATTAAGCTGCAGGTTGGCGGCGGTTTGCATCACGCCACGCCGCATCGCCTGATAGGTGCTTCATAAGATGTTCACGGCAATTCTTGAATTCATCGCCGATAAGACCAAGACGGAGAAGCCAGCAGCGAAAAGTATATTTTTCATTGTCAGTAGTGGTACGCTTTGCACTGACACGGCTCTGCACCAAAGCCTGATGACTTACTGCCAAGCAGAATACAATGTAGCTTCGGATTTCTCCTGCGTGGGTTGTGCCGTTGAACAGACGGAACTCAACCGTGCCTTTGGTAAAGGTGCTGTGCAGGTTCAGGCTGTGATAACGACTGCTATGGTAATGAGCCGAACGGTCACGGCGGTCTGGATTAGTGCCATACCAAATATCAGAAAATTCGCTCATTGTCTGCGGCTTTTTCTTGTTGATAATTTCAAGCATTTCATTGTTAACCTTTTTACAATAATTGCATTCACGAGATGAGTCAATCTGCAGGCTTTTGTAAATTAAGTTCTCCTTGCTTGCCATGAGGTTAACTAAGTTACGAAGCGTCTGCGGTGTGTAGGGTGAAGCGTCAACGTGGATATGTATACCGCATATATATTTTGATGAACTTATCGCCCCGGCATGGCGGAGCTGACGGACAATCTCCTGAAGAACTGGAATGTCACTGTAAGTAAGAATTGGACTGACCAGTTCTACACTGTAATCATTGTCATAAATTCGTGTAATCTTACCGCCTCTTTTTTTGTGACATATGATGGACGCATCACGCATCAACTTCCATGTTCTACCCAGCTGGTCAGTTACATGGTACTCATCATATGAACCACCGCAATGAACGTAAGTGCTGTTTAAATATTCAGATATGACCTCCGCTGCACGCTCTCTTGTAAGGCCTGTCATTTCAATTTCAATACCAAATTTCTGTGATTTCATTTGTGCAATCCCCTTTCATGCGGTAGACCCTGCCGCTACCGCTCGGCTGTTTTATTTTAGTAATTTCTTCGACCTACTCTATTTACTTTGACCGCTAATGCGAACAATGGATACATTTCACCTTCAACGTAAGAATAATCAAGCAATACATTCTTACATGTAGCGTCCAACAGTTGAACGTGATATTGATACTGACCGTCAACATATAGTCTTTTTCTTGCAGCTACAAAATCTTTACCGTTCTTGCAGTGAAGTTCTATCATAGCAGGTTGATAAGTACAACATTTAAGAGCAAGCTTATATTCATCTTCCTTGAATCTTTTTTCAAGTTCTTTTTCTGTGTTTATTATCCAAGATAGAGGAAGTTCCTCATAATAGTTTGTATAACCCTTTTTCATTTTTCTTACCTCCGTTCTTTATCTTGTGTGTATATTAACTCTAAACAGGGAATAAGTCAACCCTTTTAAGGAATTATAATTCAATTTGTGGATATGCACAATTTCTTTGAAGTGTGTTTGTGTAATACTGGTACTCTAAAATTGGCAACAAAA
>CAMBNE010000122.1 GCA_945868935.1 uncultured Clostridia bacterium | reverse complement strand
TATAACAGATAAGTATTCTTCGCTTAGTTCTATCGGGTCGTGCTTAAGACCCAAAGGCTTGGAAAGCACCTGTTCTTCAAGTGCTTTCCTGTCCTTATCCGGAAGAAAGCTTTTTGAAAGCTCAGATAAATCTGTGCAGTCATCGTAAGCATAATAATTTCTTACACGGAGCGCAGAGTAATAATCGTCCGAAGAATTTTCCTGAGTTACTGAAAATATGTCAGCCTGCACCGCAAGCAACTCAATAAGCTTATTGTAATACCTCACGCTGACAGAGCACCGCCACATTTTCTCATATTCCTCTGCAAGATACCTGACTGCGAGAATAATGTTGCACAAAGTGTCCTTATCCCACGGCTGTTGTGTATCAAGCTGAGCGTTCACAATTTCAGCTATTTCAGCAAGAGCCGCCGAATCCTTATAGGTAGGAGCCGCATATTTATGCTCTTTTCGTGCTTCGATTTCCTGTATAAGCTCTGCAATACGCTTTACATTTTGTTCAGTAAACGGCATATTTGCCACCTTATGACCTTTCTACGGTATAAGTTACATCGTCAAAGTTCGTTTCATCTTCACCAAAGAAAACATACGCATAGCCGTCCAAACTTGCAAGGAACGGCACACCGTCAAAATCAAGCGGATCGTACTGTAAAAGCAAATCAGGCTTGTCGTTGTTTTCGTTTATCACTCCTGACGGAACTCCGAACAGCTTTGTGCCGTCTTCATCCGCATCTGCATAGCGGAAAGTGATAAGCCAATCATCCTGAAGTCCGTCCGGAATCGGTGACATTGTGTTGAAATCGTCAATAACCGTATCAGGCTCGCCCGGGTAATACTCGACCCACATATCAAGCCTGTCGGACGGATACATTTCAGCGTCGAGAAAGAAATACAGATACCCTGTATGCGGCAGACGGTTATCATAATCAAGCTCTGCTATATCCGCAAGCCTTATCTGAGCAAAGAACACAATGTCATCGTGAAAACGCTCCTTCCACTCTTTCGGAATAACCGGTGAGCCGAAAAACTTGCTTTGCCCGAGGTCATATTCGCCCTCTGCCTTTTCAACTGATATCGCAATTGAGTATTTACAGAGGTTTTCTTCATCCTCATAAATAAGGCGGTACTGATATCCGCCGTCCATCGAACGTGGACGGTAGAACTGACTTTCTCCTTTTGCTATTACCCAAGTCTTATTTGACGCTGTGTTTTCATAATGTACTGTTACGGTAATGGAGTTTTCATCGACAGCGTCAATTGTGAAATGACGTCTGCCTGTGGGGAAGTCCAATGCAGAGCCGATTTCAGGCGCAAATGCTCTGTTGTCGGTAATACGAGTGCTTCTTTCTCCCGACATCCGGTTAATTCCCCATCTTTCTTCAATGATTCTCAGTTTCATCCTTATCCCTCCGTATCAAAACCTTTTTCTAACCGTTTAATTGCATCAGGCCAGCCTGCATCGGCTGCCATTTTGCACATTGTCTTTGCTTCTTCAGCCGTGATTTCCTCTATGCCGTTATCATACAAAACAGCAAATGCAAAACAGGAATATAAGTTGCCAAGCTCCACAGACTTGCGCAGAAGCTCTATGCCTTTGTTTCGGTCTTCATCGCATCCCTTACCGAATATATACATCATTGCAAGCTGTCCCATAGCACCTACGTGCCCAAGCTCTGCCGCTTTCTGAATTGGGTTAAATGCTGTATCCCAATATCCGCTTCCTATTAAGGTCATTCCTTCGATATACAGCATGTCTGCTTGTTCTTCCGATGATTGTTTTTTCTTTCCAAAACGAAACAGTCCCATATCAAAGTTCTCCTTTGAGCTGAATATTTATTTTTATATCTTCTGAAATGATTTCCCTGTATTTCGTTGCATGTTCACCTTCCATTTTTATTGTAATCGGGAGCATATCAAAAGAGTATGTCTTACCCCTTACTGTGATTCCATTATCGCAGAGCATTACCACACCGAGTTTAGACAAAGGGTACTGCGCAAATTCTATTTCGCCGCTTGTTACCTCTGTTTTTTCACAACAGAAAAGAGGTGGATTATCCGCACTTTTTATCTCACTCTGAAAAACAAGTATTATCTTTTTTTGTTTGCTCATACACATCTGCCTTTCCTTAAAGCTTCTGTATATATGATACTATAAAAAGAAGAAAATAAGGTCGCCGCAACAGCGACATTTTTAAGCACTGGCTTTGCAAGATATCTATATTGTATCATACGGTTTGCACTTTTTCAATACAATTAAGAGAATGTATGCAAAATATTATAAACAACTTGACGAAACACAATATAAATTTGATGCTTTTACGATTAAATTTTCCACCAACCACTTAAATTATAAGCATTCAGATTTTTTGTATTTTGTAAAGCAAAGAGGTCTTACCTCCTTTTTCACGATAACGCTGTTCGGTTTCAATTAATCCTACTTTTTTCAAATCCTTAATAGCTCTGCGGACTGTGGCAGGCGACAGTTTTATGTCGCCGGCTATTGTATTTACAGAGGGCCAGCATTCGCCATTTTTGTTTGCTCGGTCGTGGAGGTAGGTATAGACTGCTACGGCTCGGTGAGGTAAGTCCATTTGATAGAGATAAGTTAATCTACTCATTGCTATTATCCTCCTGAGGTGGTCTTTCGGTTCTTATGACTACTTTTCGTTGCTTGCCTGCGTTCTGTTCAACATTTGAATTTTCAGGTTCTTCTGTTGGCTCGTCTTGCTGTTCAGAATCAATAGCATTTTCACTATCGGTTTGTTCAGTGTTTGGCGAGGTCTTTAGGTTTTCGTTTTTATGCTTTTTCTCACCGCTTGCTTCATCAAATTCCGAATCAGTCACAGGCTGTTCAAGATATTGAGGACTGTATGCTTGAATTATGTTGTTGAACAACTCAGAACGATTGGCATAGTGGACTTCACGGTTGCAGTTTTCTTTGATCTCATACTTTTCCTCAAATTTAATATCCCATTTAAAAAACAATTTTAGCTTAACTTTCATAGGATAAAAGCCTGTTTTCATAACAACAAATGTGCCTTTAGGAAGTGACTTTAACTCATCAGGTGTCATCAGAGGTCGTTCAATCATCTGCAAGGATTGTGATGGATCGTTCTTGCTTCTGCTTACTGATCCTGACATCACCGTTCTTGAACCGAGTGCTTTTGATAGGACTTCCGCACTTGTACTGTTCGGAGCAAAGCCACCGAAGATTGTCAGCTGTGTGTTGTCTATGATAACATCAGCACCCTCTTTGCCGTAATTCTTCTCCAACTGTGCAAAGGATTGGATTATCGGTACTATCTGTAATCTCCTTGAACGAGAAGCTGAGAACATCATTTCAGCCGAATCAATCTTTGGCAAAGTGCCGAACTCATCGCAAAAGAACACGCAACGGTTTTTCAGTACACCGCCGTTTTCATCTGCGAATGAAAGTATTTCTCGGTAGAGCTGTTGGATAATGAGTGAAACCATAAAGAAAGTGTTGGGGTTTTCTTCCGGCATTACAATGAAAATTGCGCACTTTTCATTGCAGAATTTTTCAGCGTCTATTTCCGTATCAAAACACAAAAGCTGTTCAAGCTCGGAGTCAAGAAATGCATTCAGCCTTGAAAGTGCCGTACTCATAACGCTTGACATACTCTGTTCGGCTGTGTTGAGAGCCGCTCCTGCAAACCATTTTGCTTTGTGTTCGTCAGGAAGATAGTCCATTAAAAGCTGAAACTGATTTTTGCCTTTCTTGTTGGTTGGTGCAAGTAACTCCTGAATTATTTTGAATACCGAAACAATATGGCGTTCTTCGGGTTCGCAAAACTCTGAAACGAGTAAGATTGTTGCTGTCAGCAATCCTTCTGCGGCATCATAAAAGTAAGCGTTCTGTCCGAACGAAGCCGAGTTCATTCCTGAAAGAATAATCGTTTTTGAAATGATTTTTGCGTATTTTTCGGCTCTTGCCTTGTAAACAAGCTGTTCGGGTTCGGCTTTGTATAAGTCCATATATTTGTTCACAAGATGCAGGAGATTGTTGCCGTGTGAGCGTGTGGGATTACGCAAATCAATAACGGAAATTTTATAGCCGTAATACTTTTCTGCAATCGTTCCGTAGTTTCGAACAATGTCGCCTTTCGTGTCGCTGCATAAAAATGACATACCCGTAGCACAGGCATATTCAATGCAAGGATAAAGCCAAAATGCAGTCTTGCCGACACCCGCCGCACCAATCATCAGAGCGTGAACATCTCCTGTATCAACCATTGCTGTTGTTCCTTTTTTGCTGTTCTTACAGCCGACAACTATTCCTTGTTCAGTTGGTCTGATGTCGGGATTTGTACGCCATTCATTTGGTTTAAAATCAATTTGCTTGTAGGTTTTCTTGATTTCCTTTTTTGTCGCCCAACGAGCCGTACCGTGCTGACCTTGTCCGACCGTCTTGTTCTTTATGCGGTTGAGGGAATAGTAATTTCCGACCGTAGAAATTATTATGAACAGGGCAAACATTGAACCTGTGACAATAATAAGAGTTATAATACCTGATGGCATATTTGTTCATCTCCTTTCGGCTCAAAAATTAAATCCTCGTTCCAGTCCTTATGGATTGGAATGAGGATTTTGGATTCTATATTCTGTTCTGACAGCTTTTCAGCAATTCTTTTGTTAGCTGTCTGTCCTGCTTCATCATTATCAAAACACAAGTACACATTTTTGATGTTCGGATTATCTTTCAGGCATTGAAAAAGCACCCTATCCGAAACAGAGCAGGATGCCACATAGCTATGATTTTTCCAATTTTCCTTATGCATACTTATGAACGATAACATATCAAT
>CAMBNE010000121.1 GCA_945868935.1 uncultured Clostridia bacterium | reverse complement strand
ACCTGCTTGATAAAATCAAGAGCAATTCAAACGGCAAAATTGATATTAAGTATATTGACCTTACTTCTAACCCGACGTTTACGTCAAACTATCCGAATGTTGACTGGAACGGCGAAAGCGGAAACAACTACTTTATGCTTGTTGAGTGCGGTGAGCAGTACAAGGCTTTAAAGGTAGAGGACTGCTTTGAATATGACCAGACAACCTACAGCTACTACGGTCAGTATCAGTTTACGGGTACTACTATTGAGCAGGCTGTTGTTACTGCAATTCTCAACGTAACTGCTGACGACAAGGTTGTTGTTGATATGATTAAGGGCAACAACGAGCAGGATTATTCGGCTCTCAAAACATTGCTTGAAAACAATGCTTACGAAGTAAACGAAATTTCGCTTGTAACTCAGGACATTGACGATGACGCTGAATTTATTATGATTTATGCTCCGTCTGTTGACCTTGACGAAAGCGCAGTTGAAAAGATTTCCGAGTGGCTTGACAACGACGGTAAGTACGGCAGAACGCTTATTTACGTTCCGTGCGCCGACAAGGTTGACACTCCGAACATTGACGCACTTCTTGATGAATGGGGTATGCAGGTAAACGGCGGCTATGTTTTTGAAACAAACACAGACTACCTTATCAGCGGCTCAACTCCGTATGCATTCATTACAGATTACAGCGACTACTACAAGGATAACCTTAAGAATTCAAAAATTCCCGTAGTAGTAAGCGACGCACACGATATTATAATCAAGGACAGCGAAATGGCTCATTCACTGCTCACAACCTCTGACAAGGCAGGCGTTCAGCCCTATGATTATGACGAGAACTGGAATTATCAGGACGTAATCACAGGCGAGCCTCTGAATATTGCGGCTGAGGGCGTTAAAACAAACAACGATGAAAAATCATCAAGAGTTGTAGTGTTCGGCTCTTTCACAATGTTCAATGAAACTGTAATGAGCTACAACAGCTACAACAACTCGGCATACTTTATGAATGTTGTAAATACAATTGCTGATAAGGACGATACGGGAATCACAATTGAGTCAAAGTCGCTTGAAAGCGCAGAGCTCGGCGTAACAGACGTTACAACTCAGTCGGTTATGATTGCAATATTTGT
Source organism: uncultured Clostridia bacterium (assembly GCA_945868935.1). GTDB lineage: Bacteria > Bacillota > Clostridia > Oscillospirales > Acutalibacteraceae > Ruminococcoides. The sequence goes on along the minus strand of CAMBNE010000121.1, from coordinate 3,733 downwards.
AGTGATTCTTCCTGCCGCAATTCTTATAGCAGGACTTATCGTATGGCTGCGCAGGAGGAACAGATAATGAAGAAGAATACCAAAATTTTCATAGTTGTCGCTGTTGCGGCTGTTTTGCTGATTGGACTGATGCTTTTGCTTATCTTCCTGCCAAAGGGCGACAGCGAAGGCTCGGCTACCTATGACGAGGGCGTTAAGATGAGCGTTTCAACCGACGCAAACGGCGTTCATCAGGCTGAAATCATCACAGACAAAAACGGAAATATTGAAAACAACAGCTACGGTACGCTTGTTGAGTACGACACAAATAAAATTTCAACAATTCACATTGAAAACTCAAAGGGTACGCTTGACATTACCTCATATACGCCCACAAACGACAAGGGCGAAACCGACACCACCGTATACACTATCAAGGGTTACGAGGATTTTGAGTTACAGGACGGTATTGCCGATACGATTGCTTCCTCTGCCGCACAGCTTGAATTTTCAAAGGTTATTACCCTTGATAAGGATAAGGCTAAGGAATACGGCTTTGATAAGCCGAGGTCAACTGTTACAATTACATATGACGACAAGACAAAGGCAGTAGTGTATGTAGGCGACGACGCTCCGCAGAGTGCAGGAACTTATGTTAAATTCGGCGACGGAGATGCAGTTTATCTTGTTGAAGCCGACGCTGTAAGCGCATTTGACTACGGTCTTACCGACCTTATGAGCCTTACAATCAACGATTCTGCAACGGATTCCGACAACAGTCAGGCATCTTCAATTATACTTTCGGGTTCAAACTTCGGCAGTGAAATCGAGCTTGTTCCCAACAATGACGGAAAGAACTCCGCTTCCTACAGAATTACAAAGCCGAATGAGGGCTACGCAAGCGAGAGCGAAAGCAGTCTTGTTGAGGGTGCAATAAGAGGACTTTACGCAGAGAGCGTAAAAATGGTAAATCCGTCCTCAAATCAGCTCTCCGAGCTCGGTCTTTCAACACCCTATGCAGAGGTAAAGGCTGTTTATCCCGACATTACGGTTGACGTTATCAGCTCAAAGCCCGACGGTGAGGGCAAGGTATATTTAATGGAAAAAGGCGGAAAAGTAGTATACGTTATGGCTTCTGCAAATCTGCCCTGGGTTACAACAAGCTACGACAAGCTTGTCAGTGAATATGTGCTCAGCCCCAAAATGACCTCACTTTCTCAGGTCAGCATAAGCGACGGCAACAAGACGTATGACTTTACTTTAAGCTCAAAAGAGGTTACATCAACCGACAACGAGGGCAGTGAAACAACAACTACCCAGACAAGCGTTAAGTACGGCGACAAGGAAATTGAGCTTTCATACTTCTCAACGCTGTTCCAGAATATTTCCTACACTGAGCTTGCTGATTTGGATTCCGAAAGTGCCGGCGGCGCACCCGTTCTGACTATTACCTATACATACTCATCAGACAAGAGCAGTGATACGGTAAGCTTCTATGAAACAGGTGCAAACCGCTACGTTGCGTCTGTAAACGGTACTTCTGTAGGTCACGTTCACAAGTCCAACATCAACAAGGCAGTTAAGCAGATTGCCGACGTTGCGGCAAACAAACAAGTAGACTCGGTATTTTAATTGAGCAGACAGGTCGGTGTATCGCTATATAGCGGTGCATCGACTTTTTTAGTGTGGAGTTTGGAGTGTGGAGAGTGGAATTTCGGGTCGGTCGAGTGCCTCGACACGCAAATCTCCGAATTTGTAATAGTGCGTGTTGTATGGATAGGTTGCTTGCTGAACTTGTTTTGATATATCGGCTACGTTTCGGGCGACCACACAGGGTCGCCCCTACGGAATAAATTAAATGAATGATAAAAAATAATATAATATACTCTGTAGGGGCAGCCCTATGTGGCTGCCCGTTGGGTAACAAACAAACCTTTCCGTAAATTGCAATGCAATTTATGAAATACGGCAAACACACTCCACACTCCGAACTCCCAAAAATGTGTAGACTTTTTTGTCGGCGTTTGTTATAATAAAATAATGAAAAGGGTGATACATATGAAAACGATAGATTTAGTCGTTCCCTGTTACAACGAGGAAGCAGGACTTGAGCATTTTGTGCTTGAAACCAACAAGGTAATCTACTCGCTCCCCGACTACAGTTTCAGATACATTCTTGTAAATGACGGCAGCCGTGACAAGACTTATCTTGTGATGAAAAAGCTTGCAAAGCAATTTTCTAATATAAAGTACATCTGCTTTTCAAGAAATTTCGGCAAGGAAGCGGCAATGTATGCAGGTCTTCAGCACTCAACAGCAGATTATGTTGTTGTAATGGACGCTGACCTACAGCATCCGCCCGAGATTTTTCCGCAGATGATAGAGGCTCTCGAAAAAGAGGGCTACGACTGCTGTGCAACAAAGCGTGACGAGCGTGAGGGTGAGAGCAAATTCAGAGGAATTTTCTCTAAGCTGTTCTTCAAGATTTCCAACAAGCTCACCGACGTTAAAAACCCCTACGGCGCAATGGACTACCGTATGATGACAAGGCAGATGGTTGATTCTATTCTTGAGCTCGGCGAGGTTCAGCGTTTTTCTAAGGGCATTTTCTCGTGGGTAGGCTTTAACACAAAATGGGTTTCCTTCAAGACTGTTGACCGTCAGCTCGGCACAACAACGTGGAAGTTTTCAAGCCTGTTTAAATATGCGCTTGACGGAATCACCTGCTTTTCGGTTGCGCCACTGCGTTTTACGGCTGTTATGGGCGGTGTAATTTTCGTAGTTTCGCTTATCTATATTTTAATTACGCTTATTCAGACTTTGTTCTTCGGAATTACTACTCCGGGTTATGTAACAACGCTTTGTGCCGTTCTGTTTCTGGGCGGCATTACTGAAATGTCAATCGGAATTCTCGGCGAGTACATAGGCAGAATTTATATGGAGTCGAAGGACAGACCGATTTACATAACGAAGTACTCAAATTTTGAGGAAGAAAACAACGAAGAAAAGGATAGTGAATGATGAAAGATTTTATCAAGCAGTTTTTTGACATTAAATTCTGGAAGTTTATAATGGTCGGAATCCTCAACACAATCGTCGGTATGGGACTTCAGTTTCTGTTCTTCAACCTCTGCGGCTGGGACGAGTGGATTTCGTCAATTGTCGGCTACATTCTGGGCAGTATTCTGAGCTACTTCCTCAACAAGTATTTCACCTTCAAAAACAAGGAAAAAGGCTGGAAACCGATTGCGAAATTTGCGCTCAATATTGCCGTTTGCTACGGACTCGCATACGGTATCGCAATCCCGCTTACAAAGTGGATTTGCGTTGCAAATTCCCTTACAATGTTCGGCTGGACTGTTGACAAATTCGCAGGCAACGCATCAATGCTCGTAGGCTCCTGCCTGTTTGTTGCATTCAATTATATCGGTCAGAGATTCTTTGCGTTCAAGGAGAAGAAGTAATACATATTGTTATTGTATGTAAATTTTATTATCCTTTAAATAGGCTTTATTTTCAGTCGGTATTTGTGATATAAACGATAATTTAGTCGAGTGCCTCGAAGGGCAAATCGAGTGGAAAAATCGGATTGTTTGGATAAAACGGTTGCCCGAATTATTAATTGATATATCGGTAACGTTTTTGTGAGCGACGAGGGCGTCGCTCGCTACAGTAATAAAATAAACGTTTCCTATATTGCCGTAGGGGACGGCATCCCTGACGTCCCGTTTCATAAATTGCAACGCAATTTATG
>CAMBNE010000120.1 GCA_945868935.1 uncultured Clostridia bacterium | reverse complement strand
ACCAACAAAGCTTTTTTCAAATTTACCACCACCGCTGTATTGTTTCATTCATCATATTATTGTACAAGATTTATCGCCATTCAAATTTACATAAAGGAATTATTAAAAAAGATTTTTTACTATAAAGGAGCTGTTACGAAAACAGCTCCTCAATTAAACTTATTTTGCGTTCTGCGGCAGAGAATACTTCTGCTTGTACGCCTTGTAGTCCGCATTATACTGAATATCGTCGGAATTTTTCAGCTCGTGGAGATACTCGTGAGCCTCATATCCGTTGCGGTTGATTTCGATAACGCCGATTGCGATATTTGAGCAGTGGTCGGACACACGCTCAATGTTTGTAATCAAATCCGAGAAGATAAAGCCAAGCTCGATTGTACATTCGCCGTTTGTAAGACGTCTTACGTGAGCTTCCTTGAGCTTGTCACGCAATCTGTCGATAACCTGCTCAAGCGGCTCAACCTTTGCCGCAAGCTTTACGTCGTTATTGATAAAGGCAAGCGTTGCGTTATTGATAATCTCAATAAGAGCGGCTACCATTACTTCAAGTCCTGCACGTGCCTCATCGGAGAATTTTACCTTTTTCTGCTCAATTTCCTGAGCTACCTGCAAAATATTTACAGCGTGGTCGCTTATTCTCTCGAAATCTCCGATTGTGTGGAGCACAAGCTGCACCATTTTGCTGTCCTTTTCGGAAAGCGGTTTCTGACTGAGCTTTACAAGGTATGTTGAAATTGCGTCCTCGTAGGTGTCAATCATATCCTCGTTATCCTGAATTGTTTCGGCTACCTTGTCGTTGTATTCGCTCAGAAGCTCAAGAGAACCGAGAAGTGTGCCCTCGGAAAGGCGAGCCATTTTTGTGCTCAAAGACAAGGCTCTTTCGGTTGCAAGCGACGGAGTATTGAGGAAACGCTCGTCCAAAAACGGAGTCTGAATATCATCCTCGCTGTCACGGATTGTAAAGCAGGCAAGCTTTTCAAGCTGTTTGCTGAACGGAAGAAGAAGTCCCGTTGCAAGAAGGTTAAATATTGTATGAATAACTGCGATATTTGCAGGGTTGACAATATCGTCAAGGAATCCGAAGTTCAGGAACGCATTAGCACCGTAGAACAGGATACAGATTACAATTGTGCCGATTATATTAAAGTAAAGGTGAACAAATGCCGCACGCTTTGCGTTCTTCTTTGCACCTACGCAGGAAAGCAGTGCCGTAACACACGTACCGATATTCTGTCCCATTACAATCGGTATAGCCATTGAGTAGTTTATCGCACCTGTTGATGACAGTGCCTGCAATATACCGACAGACGCACTGGAGCTTTGAATAATCGCCGTTAAAAGCGCACCGGTAAGTATGCCGAGGAACGGATTCTGGAATGCAGTGAGAATGCTTGTGAAAGCAGGGTTGTCTGCAAGAGGCTCAACAGCTCCGCTCATCATACTCATTCCGACCATAAGTACTGCAAAGCCGACAAAGATTGAGCCTAAGTTCTTCTTTGAGTCCTTTTTGCAGAACATCAGAAGAATAATACCTATAAAAGCAAACACAGCCGAGAATGACGAGGGCTTAAGCAATTGCATTATCAGGCTGTCGTCACCCTCAATGCCCGAAAGGCTTAAAATCCACGAGGTGATTGTAGTACCGACGTTTGCACCCATTATGATGCCGATAGCCTGTCGAAGCTTCATTATGCCCGAGTTTACAAAGCCGACAACCATAACCGTTGTTGCCGACGAAGACTGAATAACAGCCGTTACAGCCGCACCGAGCAAAAAGCCCTTTAATGTGCTGTTTGTCATTTTTTCAAGAGTTTTTTCGAGCTTGCCGCCCGAGAATTTTTCAAGACCGTCGCCCATTGTGTTCATTCCGTAAAGGAACAGGGCGAGTCCGCAGAGCAGACTTAATACTGCGAATATATCCATAAATCCATACTCTCCTTTATAACACAAATCATATAAAAGCAACGTAATGCATTTGTAAACGAAATGTAAAAAGTATGTAAAGTTTAAAAAATTCGTCAAATATTCGTAAATTTTTAGTAAAGCGAATTTATTTTTATACGTTCCTCATTAACAGCACAATATTTACGACGTTTTAAATCGATTTACATACAAAAAATTGATAAAATATATTGTGATTTGCCTTTAATGTATGATATAATGTAATATAATCCAAAATACAATTTTAATTTTATTCAGGTAAAAGGGAAAATCATATGAAAATCGACAACAAAAAAGCAGGCATTATTCTTTCTGTTATCATTATTCTGAGCCTTGCAATCAGCACATTCTATATGGCGACAAAGCAGGGCTTTCACGAGGACGAGCTGTTGACCTATAATCTTGCAAACTCCTCAAAGCAGTTAAGCGTTGACGGCGGCTGGAACAGTTATGATGATTTCAATGAATATCTTGCCGTCAGTGAAAACGACCGCTTTGACTATGCGCAGGTTTATGAAAATCAGATTATCGACGCTTCTCACCCGCCGCTTTATTATGCGTTGGTACACACCGTCTGTTCGCTGTTTCCGAATGTTTTCAGCAAGTGGCTTGCGTACTCAATCAACGTGCTTGCAATGGTCGGAATACTGATTCTGCTGTTTAAAATCGGCAAAAAGGTAACGGGCAACAATCTGTATGCGCTCATAGCGTCGGGAGCTTATGCGCTGAGCATTGCGTGTATAACGACTACAATTTATCTGAGAATGTATGCAACGCTTACGTTCTTTGTGCTTGCGTTTCTCTATATGAGCCTTGTGATGTATGAAAAGAAAAACACTGTAAGGCTTCCCGACTGCCTTATGCTCACGCTGATTGTGATTCTCGGCATACTCACGCAGTACTATTTCATATTGTTTGCAGGCTTAATCGGACTCGTTTTCCTTGTTTTCAAAATAAAAGAGAAGAACATAAAAGACCTTGTAAAGTACATAATTGCCGCAGTCATCGGCGCAGTAATTGCGCTGTGCATTTATCCGTACATTATTTCAAATGTGCTCGGCGGCAACAGAGGTCTTGGCTCGCTTGATATTTCAAACCTTGAATTAGTCACGATTTTTACATACCTTGTCTACAAGCTCTGCACCTACGTTCAGATTCTTGCAAAGGATTTGTTCTTAAATCAAATTTGGCTGTTTGCAGTCTGCGCAGGCTTTGCAGTCGGAGCAGGAATTTACTTCCGCTTTGTTAAAAAGCACAAATTAAACCGCAAGGCTATGTTTATTATTATTCCTGCTCTGGTTTATTTTATCGGCATTTCACTTGTATCGCCGTTCAACAGCGACAGATACGTTATGGCTTCACTTCCGCTGATTTCAATGCTGTTTACGTTTGCATTCATCAAGATTTTCGAGCTGATTAAAAACGAAAAGGTGCGCCTTGTGCTTCCTGCAAGCGTTGTGCTGGCAAGCGCAATTGCATTCTGCACGGTTACTCCGTACTACATCTACGGCAGGACAAATCTTTATGAAACAAAGACCGACAACTGCGTGTTTGTCGGAACGGCTATGCTTGAGTGGAACAAATGCATTGACAAGTTTATGAATTACGACAGCACAATGATTGTGCAGACCTCGCAGATGTCAAAAACTCTCGGTGACGAACTTGAAAGCTTTGCAACCGACAGGGGAATTGTTACAAAAGGCAAAATCTCCGAGCTTGCAAAGGCATATATGTTCAACGGCGACACGGGAAAAGAAACAAAGGACAGTATGTCGGCACTGAAAACCGATGAAAAGCTTTCAGAGCTTTCAGAGGTTACGGTTTACATTTCACGTCTTGCCGACAACGACAGCACTATTAAGTATATTACGGAAAACACAGAATTCGGAAATTACGAGCTTATTCAGGCTGACTACAGATTTGACGATTTCTACAACTGGTACGATTATTTTGTTGAAACCGAGTCATACTGCAACGTCTACCGTTTTTATAAGTAAATTGCTTCAGGATAAGGAATCAGGTGATGATTTTGGAAAAACAGGACAGACAGAATTCAATAGGAATTGCGCTTTCGGGAGGCGGATTGCAGGGCATTGCCCACATTGGCGCAATCAAGGCTCTCTACGAGCTTGGAATACACCCGCAGTACGTTTCGGGAACAAGCTCGGGCGCTTGTATGGCGGCAATTATGGCTATGGGCTTTACAGCCGAGGAAATGCGTGATTTGGCTAAAAAGCACTGGAAAACCCTTGCCGAGATTGACAACGGACTTATTTTCAAGGCGCTTGCGCAGTTTATTCTTAACAAAAAGATTCAGAAGGACGGAATCAAATCGGGCGAGCTGATTTCCGACGTAATCAAGGAGATTATGGCGATAAAAGGGATAAAGGGCTTTAAGGATTTGCCGATTAACCTTTCAATCTGCACGGTTGACACGCTGACAACCGACGAATGTATTTTCACAACAGAGGACGAGCACCTTGAAAACGACCATATACATTATATATGTGACGCACCGCTTGATATTGCCGTTCGTGCGAGTATGTCTTTCCCTGCGATTTACACAACCTGCACATACGACAAATACAATTTCATTGACGGCGGCTCAAAGGACAACCTGCCCGTAAAAATTCTGCGTGATATGGGCGTCGGCAAGGTACTTGCTATCGGCTTTGACATTATGAACTATGACCCCGATGCAGGGCTTGACGGACTTATCAAGGTTATCTGGCGTGCTCTTGACGTTTATTCAATTGACGGAACAAGAAAGTCAATGGAAATGGCTGACCTTGCCGTTCAGATTAACAACGAAAACACACAGCTGTTTTCAATGGACAATGTTGACGAAACAATTCAGGAGGGCTATGACGCAATTATGGCGCATAAGGACGAAATCCTCCGCATTTTTAAAGACTGATAAAATAAACCATAATTTATATTAGTTTGGAGTGTGGAGAGTGGAGTGTGGAGTTTCGGGT
>CAMBNE010000119.1 GCA_945868935.1 uncultured Clostridia bacterium | reverse complement strand
ACAGGGCTGCCCCTACGGTGTGTTATATAACAATCGTTTTATTTATTCCGTAGGGGCGACCCTATGTGGTCGCCCGAAACGTTGCCGATATAGCAACATAAAATCAGTAAACAAACTTATACATACAACACGTAACATTATAAATACGGAGCGCAGCGACCATTAATTACGCATTCCGAATTACGCATTTCGCATTAAAAATTACCGTTTAGCTTACTACAAGGCATAACAATAATGCGTAACTTTGAATTATTGCTCACTGTGCTCAAGTTGCTTTTCACGCAGATACTTGTTCTTTGTTGCTATTCCGCCACGTATATGACGTTCGCTTTTGTTTATGTCTAAAACTCGTCTTACCTCACGGTAAAGCGCAGGGTTGAGCGTTTTCAGCCGTTGGCTTACGTCCTTGTGCACCGTGCTTTTGCTGACGCCGAACTTCTTTGCTGTGCTCCTTACAGTTGCACCGTTTTCTATTATGTACTCGCCCAGCATTGCTGCACGTTCTTCCACTATTCCTTTCACAAGAAACCCTCCAATCGTCTTGATAATCTATATGCAGAGGATTTATTGTCTATTCATTCGGTGAATTATGATTTGTTGTTTTTACTATATAATATAGTACGTGTTTTGGTAAAAAGCATAAAAATTATTATAAAATTTATATTTATTTATTATAATTGATTTACAGTTTGACAAGTGCTATAATTAAGGTGAAAAGAGGTGGTATTATGAAAAAGTCGTGTAAATTTATAAAAAATTCACTCATTTTTATGCTTACTTTTATAATGGCGTTTTCGTCAATGACTTTTGCTGTTTGTAATACCGCTTTCGCTGCCGAGAATGATTCTTCTTATATTACATACAACAAAGAGCTTTACGACAGCAACAAGGAGTTGTGTGACAGGCTTGCAGAGGGTATGAAGAATTTCAGCGAGCAGATTTATATCGGCGATTTTCATATTACCGGCAAGGAAACTATGCGATATATAATCAAGACTGTCCTTCGTAAAAACCCTGAGCTGTTCTATATTGACCCCACTCAGTATATGCTTGGCTCGGACGGTACATATATCGCTGTAATATGCCCGATTTATCTCTATGACAGGCAGACAGCTCAGGAAAAGATTGACGCCTTTAATGCGCAGTGCGACACATATCTTGAAAAAATCGACAGCAGTATGACCGAATTTGAAAAGGCGGTTGTTCTGCACGATTTGCTCGTTCTCAACTGTAAATATCTTGACGAGAACGGAACGGGACACGTATCTGCCTATGAAGCAATTGTAAACAAAAATGCTAACTGTCAGGGTTATGCCGAGGCGTATTCCTATCTGCTTTCACGTGCAGGAGTTCACAGCGAAATTGTTGAGTCGTCGGCTATGTATCACCTTTGGAACAAGGTGCGCATAAACAGTGTGTACTATAACGTAGATTTGACGTGGGACGACCCTATGCCCGACAAGAACGGTCACGTTTCGCACAAGTATTTTCTTCTCAGCGACAGAGCAATCAGCAGCGGCGGTGACGAAATTTCGGCACACTACGGCTTTGATTATGCTTATTATAAATCAAGCAACACAAAATTTGACAACTGTCTGTTCCGTGAATTCGACACGCAGTTCTGCTTTGTTGACAATGACTGCTACGTAATTGACAACAAGTATCAGAGTCAGTACGAAAGATGTCTGCTTAAGTACAACACAAAATCTGACACAGCGGAAATCGTAAAGCAGTTTGATTTCAGGTGGAAGGCAGGTTCATCAAGCTACTGGAAAGGCGGATATATGAGCCTTGACGAGAGCAACGGCTTGTTGTATTTTAACTCGGCAGACTGTATCTACAGCTACGATGTAAATACAAATACAATGGAAGAATTTGCGCCAATTGACACATCTATGGGCAATTGCTACGGATTAAGGGTAGCAGATAATGTTGTTTATGCGGCTGTTTCTTCAAATCCAAACGTTGAAAATACTATGCAATATTCGGGTGAGTGTATTCAAAAAACACTCGTTACAATGCCTAATTACATAAAGGGCGATGTAAACGGTGACGGAATTATCAACATTGTTGATGTAACCGAAATACAGAAACAAGCCGCAGGCAAAGGAAACCTGACTGCTGAACAGCTTGTAATTGCGGACTACAACAATGACGGTCTGGTCAATATACTGGACGCAACGGAAATTCAAAAAACTATGGTCGGTTTTTAAAAACGGTATTCACTTATTGAATAAAATCTGATGCCGTAATATGAAGCTAAGACCGGAATATAACGACATCAAGGAAAGAACTGTATTTTGCAGTTCTTTCTTGCTTTATATCAGTATAAAATTTTCTGATTATTGTAAGCTAAACTATAATTTGTCGAGTGCCTCGACACGCAAATCGGGTGGAAAAGTCGGTTATTTTGGTAAAAACGGATGCCCGAATTATAGAATGATAAATAGGTAAAGTTTCGGGACGTCAGGGAAATTCCCCTATTAGGGGAAATGTCGCAAAGCGACAAAAGGGTTGCCGTTTTCGCAGAAAAGCCGTCCCCTACGAATATAGAGGAAATGTTTCAGTTACAGTCGTAGGGACACGGCGTGCCGTGTCCGTGTTGACTATCAAACGCAACCGATTATATCAACATTATCGTTACAAACATTTGTGTAGTACTGTGTTAATTCTAAAAATTATCAATTTTGTTATGAAAATAACCACACTCAAATGTAGGGAACGGTCTTGACCGTTCCGTTTACCTATAGGTCAGATGTAGTCCTGCGGAACAGTCAAGACTGTTCCCTACACTCTATTACTAAACATTGTCGATATATCAAAAACTAGTTTAGCTAACAAACCTTTCCAAACAACACGCACTATTACAAATTCGGAGCGTAGCGACCCTCTATTCCGCATTACGCATTCCGAATTCCGCATTGAACTAAATTATGGTTTATTATAATAAAAGCCATACCCATAAATTACCAACAAAGGATAAATATAAAAATTTATTGTGCAAGCCTGTGTTTTGTGGTATAATAATACGAATACTATAAACATATAAGGTGATGAAAATAAATGAAAATAAGTGAAATATTCAATACAAGCGACAGGGCAATCTTTTCCTTTGAAATGTTTCCGCCCAAGAAAACCTCGCCGATTGAGTCTGTTTACGGCAAGCTTGAGGAAATCTGCGCTTTAAAGCCCGACTTTATCAGCGTTACCTACGGCGCAGGCGGTACGGGAGCGCACAGCAGAACGTGCGAAATTGCCTCGAAAATCAAAAATGAATTCGGCGTTGAATCCGTTGCTCATCTCACCTGCGTGAACAGCACAAAGGTTGAAATTGACAGCACGCTTGCAGATTTCAAGGCGCATAATATTGAAAATATCCTTGCACTGCGCGGCGACTATGTTGACGGCGTTGAGCCGAAAAAGGATTTTATCTACGCAAGCGAATTGTGCGAGTATATCAAAGAGCACAGCGAACACAGCGATTTTGACCTCGGCGGTGCGTGTTATCCCGAAGTGCATCTTGAGGCAAAGGACGAGGTTGAGGATATTCTCAACCTCCGCAAAAAGGTTGAAGCAGGCGCAGAGCACCTGATAAGCCAGCTTTTCTTTGACAACTCGGTGTTCTACAGATTCCTTGAGCGTGCAAAGATTGCAGGAATCAACGTGCCGATTGAGGCGGGAATTATGCCCGTTACAAACAAAAGTCAGATTGAAAGAATGGTGTCGATGTGCGGTGCAAGCCTGCCGTCGAAGTTCGTAAAAATTATGCAGAAGTACGACTCAAAGCCCGAGGCTCTGCGTGACGCAGGAATCGCCTATGCGGTTGAGCAGATTGTCGACTTGCTTGCAAACGGAGTTGACGGAATTCACCTTTACACGATGAACAATCCGTATGTTGCAAGGAAAATTTCCGAGGCGGTTGTGAGCCTGTTATGATAAAGCTTGAAAAACTCAACAGAAACGAAGCCGTGCGCTACCTCGGCGGCTCGGGCGTTGCACCTAATTACCGAATGGACAGGCTTATGGACGAATGCGAGCAGGAAATTCTTGCAAAGTCAAGTCCGAAGTATCTGTATGTTGAAAAAGAATTGCCTTTCGAGGAACTTATGCAGGGCGAGGACATAAAAAATCACCTTGACGGCTGTGAAAAGGCAATTGTAATGTGCGCAACGCTCGGTGCGGAAATTGACAGAATTATAAGAATAAATCAGATTTCCGATATGGCAAAAGCCGTTGTGCTCGACAGCTTTGCAAGCGTTGCAATTGAGCAGGTATGCGCAAAATTTGACGAGATTATTGCCGAAAAGTACGAGGGATATTTTCAGACGTTCCGATTCAGCCCCGGCTACGGCGATTACCCGATTGAGCTACAGAAAAGCGTGCTTTCAATGCTTGACGCTCCACGCAAAATCGGACTTGCGACAAACGAAAACAGCCTGCTGACTCCCACCAAATCCGTTACGGCGGTTATGGGACTTTCAAAAACACCGATTGACCGCAAAAAACGTGGCTGTGCGGTGTGCAATATGCGTGACAGATGCAAATTCAGAAGAAACGGAGAACATTGTGGATTTTAAGAGATTTTTAGATTCAAAGGAGTTCGTTCTGCTCGACGGAGCAATGGGAACTCTCATACAGAAAAGCGGAGTGAAGTACGACTCCGTACCCGAAACATTGAATATCACTCACCCCGAATTAATCGAATCCTTTCACAAGGCTTATGCCGACGCAGGCTCCGATATTGTCTATGCCAACACCTTCGGAGCAAACGGCTATAAGCTTAAGGAAAGCGGTTATTCGGTTGACGAGATTATAAAATCGGGCGTTACAAACGCAAAAAAAGCCGTGCAGGGTACGGACTGCCTTGTTGCGCTCGACATAGGTCCTATCGGTCAGCTTTTAGAGCCGGCAGGCTCGCTGAGCTTTGACTCTG
>CAMBNE010000118.1 GCA_945868935.1 uncultured Clostridia bacterium | reverse complement strand
CGCCTGTCGTAGTTGAGCGGATAACCGAGGCGGTTACAAAGTCGCTTGACATATCGGCGGCAAAAGTATGTATTACAAAATTATCAGAATAAAGGTCGGTAGTATTATGAAATTTCAGAAAAAATATATTGTTCTTGCAACGCTTGTGCTTGCACTCGGAACAGCAGTTTACGTAAACTGGCAGTTTGCAGGAGCAAAAGCAAACACAAGTTCAAAGGAGCTTGGTGCGGCGTCATATGTAAGCGCAACGGTGTCGGATTCAACCTCCGACGAAGCGGTGCAGACTTCTGCTCTCTCAAAGGAGCAGAAAAACTATTTTGCAACCGAGCGTACAAAACGTCAGGCAACGCAGGATAAGGTGATTGACGAGGCAAAGGAAACGCTTGACCTTGAAAACGTAAGCGAAAGCGAAATGACCGAGGCTCAGAAAAGCGTTGAAAAGCTGCTTAAAACCTACACCATTCAGGACAGCATTGAGAGTATAATCAAAGCAAAGGGCTTTTCGGAATGTCTTTGCTACATAAGCGACGAGGGAGTGACGGTTATCGTGCCCGACTCCGAACTTAACGACACCTCTGCGCTTGTGATTGACGACGCAGTAACCTCTCATTACGACGTAAGCTATGAGGATATTTCTATAGTCGGAGCATAATACTAATACCTAATAAAAAGCAGACAATCTTTGCGGTCTAATTTCCGCAATACTGCGTTGTCGTCCTTGCAAGGCGTCAGCCTTGCGGCGTCCTTCACCTTGTCTTGCAAAAATTATCCTCGCAAATATAAGTCTACTTTCCATTAGGAATTAGTATAAAATTAATTAAAAAGCAACAGGCAGCTTCAAAGCGTTTGACTTTGAAACTGCCTGTTTTGAGGTTTTTTTAGGTTTTCTAAAAATGAAATGTAAGTTATTTTAATGTTACATTATAACCGGCAAGGTATTTCTGGAGGAGAGTAACGTCAAGAATTGAAACTCTGCCGTCACCGTTGAGGTCGCATTTGTCGTTTGATTCTACCATTCCGAGGCCTGCTTTCTGAATATAAGTTACGTCCTCAATGTTAACTTCGGTATCGCCGTTTGCGTCACCTGCTTTATCGTAAATTGAGGTGTAGCCGTCACGATAGAGAACAGCAAGTTCATCATACATTTTTGAGTAAAGTCTTGCCTGGAAGTTTGTAAGTCTGAAACCGCAGCCGCTTAAGTTCATTTTTGCAATTTCAAGTCCTTCGGGGCTTGTACCTCTTTCATCAAAGCCCTCAGAAGCCGAACCTGTGCCGTTGAGGTCAATTGCGTAGCCTGTCTCGGGGTCAAATGAAGTTCTGCCGCTTGCATTGTGATACTTCGTGATAATTAAGCTTGTAGAAGCAAACACACCGCCTGACCATTTGCCTGTGGATTCGTCATAAGTACCGTCGGGACCGAGCAGGTTACAGGTGATTGCAGCCATACCGTCACGGTCTGTATAAGAGCCGATTCTTGTTTCTCTGTACCAGGGGTTACCTGTTGTTGCAGTCGGGTGAATCAGCATTGTGCAGCCCATTGCGGCGTAATATCTGCCAAGTTCGGGATAGAAGTGACCGTCACGGCAGATGTCAATGCCGATTTTGCCCCACTCGGTTTCAAACATATACGGTTTGCTGCCGCATACCGACCACTTTGATTCATAACCTGCACGGTGCATCTTTTGATAAGAATCAATTTTTCCGTCGGGATAGAGGATAGCGGCTGAGTTGTAAACCTTTTCAGTGCCTCCGTCAGTCATATCATAGATAGGCTCGTCTTCTTTTTCTGTCAAACCAAAGATGATGTACATTCCGTACTGTTTAGCATATTTTGAGAAGTAGTTTGTAGTAGGTCCCGGAACAGTTTCTGCAAGTGCAACCTGCATTGCAACTCCTGATTCCTGATAATACGGGTCATTTTCAGGCTTTTTCCATTCATAGCCTGTAAGTACTGTTTCGGGGAATACAAGAATGTCAACGCCTTTTTCGCCTGCTTCAACAATGTATTTTTCCATAGCGTCAATATTAGCCTGCTTGTCACCCCATACGCCCGGCATATTTACAACAGCGGCAACAGGACCGTCAGTTACACTGCTGTTGTATGAAAGCCTGTTTCCTGAGTCCTGCATATCTGCAAGCTCATCATACCACTTTGCGTAATCCTCGGGACGGAAGTCCTGATTTGTGCAGGTTGAGCCTGTGCTTGCTTTAAGTGATTCCTTGTTTGTAAGCAGTCCTTCTTCTCCTGTTATAATGTCAGCTTCGGTATTTGAAAATACAGTTTCATCTGTAGTACCTGCATAGTACTTTGTGCCTGACTGTAAAATCACCGAACCGCCGGGGAAGTCGTAAGCCTGCTTGCCGTCTGATTTAACAGGACCGTCAGCGCCTACAAGGTTGGAACTTAAAAGTGTATATCCGTCACGGCTTGTATTGCTCTCAATTCTGTTTTTGTAGTACCATTCCCAGCCTGTGTCTTCTTTAATACCGTCACCGTTTGTATCGGTGTAGCTTCTTGAAGTAGCTGTTGGATTAAGAAGAATGTTACAGCCCTTTGCGGCATAGTATCTGCCGATTTCGGGCATTGCGTATGTGTCATAGCAAATGCTTACTCCAATCAGTCCGTAATCGCCTGCGTCAATTAACACGGGATTTTCACCCGGAGTACACCACGAGCCTTCAACAGGGCTGATTTTCTGGTATGTAGTAACTTCACCCTCAGGCGAGCAGATAAATGCTGAATTGTAAGCGTGCTCGCTGTCGCCTTCGATTGTTTCCGTTGCACCGTAGATAATCCACATATCATAGGTGTCTGCAACCTCTGCAAAGGTTGTTGCGGTCGGACCGTCAGAAGTTTCGGCAAGGTTAACTGCCGTCTGATATGCAAGTGACTCCGGGTCGCTTGACGAAACATATCCCGTTACACACATTTCAGGGAAAAGAAGAATTTTTACTCCCTTTTCGTGAGCCTGTTCAACATAGTTAAGCATTGAGCTTACATTTGCTTCTTTGTTGCCCCACGTTGACTTGAAGTTTACAACACCGAGCTCGTCCTTTTCAAAGGTGTGCGAAACCCTTGTCTGTTCAAGTCTGTCCAATCTGGTGTAGTCGGTAGCAAAAGCTGTAACCGACGCTGTCATAATAATTGTAGATGCAACAGCAACAGATACAATTTTTTTTGACAGCTTTCTTGCTCTCTTCATAAAATCACCTCATAAAATAAATTACCTTGCGGTATTATATAAGTAAAAATGAGGTACAAACCATAGTGGTCTGTACCTCATTGTACTTGCAATATAATTATATTAACTTGCAAAAATATCAATTTTTAATAAGAATAACGCAAAAAATACAATAATTATGAATAATTAATATTTCCAACTTTCAAATTCACTCTTATTATACACCCTAAATCTGTATTGTCAACCACCTAATTTATTTTTGGTAAACATACTTCAAAATGATTGATATTTACAAATTAATTGAAGAAAATTATCTAATTCATAAAGTGAAATTGAGTCAAATTATTTAATATATTGCATTGTTTATATGAAATGAAAAATATGAAGATAGTTCTGTTGCAATAATTTATACCAAAACTACGTCATAGCCTGCAAGGTATTTCTGCAAAAGTGTTACGTCGAGAATTGAAACAACGCCGTCACCGTTTAGGTCGCATTTGTCGGTTGCTTTATTATTGCCGAGAATTGCAAGCTGAATATACGTTGCGTCAGATATGTTTACTTCGGTATCGTCGTTAGCATCGCCGGGTCTGTTGTAAATTGATTTGTAGCCGCTGCGATAGAGAACCGCAAGCTCGTCGTACATTTTTGAAAAAAGCCTTGCCTGAAAATTGGTAACCTTGAAACCGCATCCGCTTAAATCCATTTTTGCAATTTCAAGGCCTTCGGGACTTGTTCCTCTTTCGTCAAAGCCCTCAGACGCCGAGCCTGTTCCGTTGAGGTCAATTGCATAACCCGTTTCGGGGTTGAAAGAAGCTAAACCGTTTTCATCGTGATATTTTGTGATAATCAGGCTTGTAGAAGCAAACACGCCGCCTGACCATACCCTTGTTGATTCGTTATACGTACCGTCAGGACCAAGCACATTGCAGGTTATCGCAGCCAGACCGTCACGGTCGGTATAAGAGCCGATTCTTGTTTCTCTGTACCAGGGGTTACCTGTTGTGGCAGTCGGGTGAATGAGTATTGTACAGCCCATTGCGGCATAGTAACGTGCTATTTCGGGATAAAAATGACCGTCACGGCAGACATCAACGCCGATTTTGCCCCACTGAGTATCAAACATATACGGTGTATCGCCGCATATTGACCATTTTGATTCATAGCCTGCACGGTGCATTTTCTGATAAGACTCAATTTTTCCGTCGGGAAATAGGATAGCGGCAGAGTTGTAAACCTTTATTTTAGAGCTGTCGGTCTTATCATAAATAGGCTCGTCCTCTTTTTCGGTCATACCGAAGATGATGTACATTCCGTACCGCTGAGCATATTCCGAAAAATAATTTGTAGTAGGTCCGGGTATGGTTTCTGCAAGTGCAATCTGCATTGCAACGCCTGATTCTTTATAGTAAGGGTCCTCGCTTGTGCTTTTCCATTCATAACCCGTAAGCACTGTTTCAGGGAATACAAGAATGTCTACGCCTTTTTCGCCTGCTTCAATAATATATTCTTCCATAGCGTCAATGTTAGCTTGCTTATCACCCCATACAGCCGACATATTCACTACCGCCGCAACAGGACCGTCGGTTACATCGATGTTGTATGTAAGCGTTTTGCCGTTGTTCTGTTTGTCAGCCAGCTCGTCATACCACTTTGCGTAATTTTCGGGACTGAAATCACTGTTTGAGCAAGCTGTTCCGGTTTTTGCTTTGAGAGAGGCTTTGTTTGTAAGCAACCCTTCTTCTCCTGTAATAATATCGG
>CAMBNE010000117.1 GCA_945868935.1 uncultured Clostridia bacterium | reverse complement strand
GCTGAGCATAATTACTACTTTATATTCAAAGCTATGTTCGCTGCTTAGAAGCTCAGCACATCTGATTAATGATGCAACACTGCAACGATTATCAAGTGCAGGCGCACATATTTTATTATTAAGAAGCATTTTAGGCTCTGTATTAAATGTAAGCACATCACCGATTTTTATGTGCTTTTTAATTTCCGCTTCGCTCATTCCGAAATCAACATAGGTTTTATCAATTGAAACGGCTGTATCCTCCTTGCCGTCCGAAAGGTGCGGCGGCATACAGCATACTGTGCCGACAATATCGGGATTACTCTGCAAAACAAGACTGCTGTCCTGTAAGGTCCGTATATCAACCCCACCGCACTTATCAACCTTAACAAAGCCGTTATTATCAACACCCGTTACAATTAATCCTATTCTGTCAATGTGAGCGTCAAGCAAAATTGTTTTTTCCGAGTTTAGATTTCCGAGTTCTGCAAAAAGATTGCCGTTATTGTCAACGCTGACTTTAGCAAAGCTTTCCAGATACTTTTTAGCCGCATTAACAGCAGGCTCTTCACTTCCTGACACACCCGAAGTACTGCAAAGATTAAAAATAATTTCCTTTAAATTCATATTTAATATCACTTCAAACTGTTTACAATTGATTTGAAGTGATTACCTCTTTCCTCAAAATTCCTGTAAAGTCCGAAGCTTGCGCTTGCAGGTGAAAGTGAAACAATATCGCCGCTTTCGGCTCTTGCGGCTGCCTCGTTTACGGCTTCTTCCATATTATTAACATTTACAATCTCAATTTTGCTTTCGTCGTACTTATCGGCAGACTTTACTGCGGCTTCAATCTTCGGCGCAGTATCACCGAGCAAAATTAAAAGCTTTACCTTATCGTTAATAACGGGACCGAGCGGCTCATACGGGATATGCTTGTCATATCCGCCTGCGATTATGATTATCTTATCATCATACAGCGAAAGTGTACCGAGAGCTGTTCTGGTTGGACTGGATGCTATTGAGTCATTATAATACCTGACACCGTTGAATTCTCTTACAAATTCCGCTCTGTGCTCAACACCGCCGAATGTCTTTGCGACAGCGACAATTGTATCCACGTCAACTATTCCCCACACTGCCGAAATTGCGGCGAGGTAATTTTCTACATTATGCATCCCCGGAATCTTAATATCCCTGTAATCCATAATTTCTGTAATCTTGCCGTAGTCGCTGTAGCAAATTGTTGTACCGTCAAGATAAGCACCGTTATAGAGCTTTTCTTTAACACTGAATTTTGCAAGCTGACCTCTGACAGAGTCCGAAAATCCGTTTGTGATTTCATTATCAAGGTTAAGGACTGCCTTTGAAAAAGCATTCTGATGAAGAATAAGGTTCTTTTTTGAATCAATATACTCCTGCATATCCTTATGTATGTCAAGGTGATTAGGAGCAAGGTTTGTTACAACGGCAACGTCGGGACTTTTTCTCATTGAAATAAGCTGAAAGCTTGAAAGCTCAACTACTGCATAATCTTCACTGCTGATTGACTCAATCTCGGGAAGCAAAGGCTTTCCTATATTTCCTCCGAGGTGAACGTTTTTTCCGCTTGCTTTTAAAAATTCTGAAATAATTGTTGTGGTTGTTGTCTTGCCGTCCGAGCCTGTTACAGCGATTGTCTTGCACGGACACAAATCGAAAAACACCTCCATTTCGGAAGTTAGAATAACACCCTTATTTCTTAAAGCCACAAGCTCGTCTTTATAAAACGGAGTTCCCGGACTTCTGAATACAATGTCAGCGTCAATGTCTGACAGATAGTTTTCACCGAGAATTAGCTCTGCACCGTACTCCTTTGCCTTTATTCCGTTTTCACCAAGGGACTCAAAATCCTTTTTATCGCAAGCGATTACCTTTGCGCCCTTGTCGGCAAAAAGCTTAATAAGCGGCAGATTGCTTGTGCCTATTCCGATAAAAGCAACCTTTTTACCGCACATATCTTTGAAAAAATCTTTTGCAATCGTGTTCATCGTATACCCCTTTCACGAACATCTATCTTATTAATTATACAGATTAATGTAAAAAATTTCAACTGTTCGAGGATATTATTGCAATAATATTTGTATAATGTTAAAATATAAATGGTGATTGTATGCTCAACGACTTTATTATTGTTGATAAAAATGAAAAAACTCCGCTTTACAGGCAGATTTATATGTCGGTAAGACGTTCAATAGAAAACGGAAGTCTTAAAAAAGGTACAAAAATGCCCTCAATCAGACGGCTGAGTGAAGATTTGTCAGTTTCCAAAACTACTGTTACCGGCGCATATGAACAGCTTTGCGTTGAGGGATATATAAAAAACGTTCCGCAAAGCGGTTATTATGTAGAGGCAGAATTTAACAGCCGCCCAAAATTTTTTGAGTCGGAAAATTCGGATAAAAGCGAGCAGAACAGATTTTACGAATACGACTTCAGCGGTAAGAGTATTGACGAAAAAATTATAAATCTCACTGAATGGAAAAAATGCGTTAAAGACGTGCTGAATCAGAATTATCTGCTGACCTCTTACGGTGATGAGCAGGGTGAACGAACTCTTAGAAGAGCACTTCAAAAATACAGTCTGGGTACGAGAAGCGTTAACACTGTGACTGAAAATATTATTGTCGGGGCAGGTACTCAGCCGTTGCTTTATTTATTATGCACAATTCTCGGCAGAAATAAAAAAATCGCTATGGCTGATTCAAGCTATATTCAGTCCGAGCTTGTTTTTAAAAGCTTTGGTTATGATATTGAATATTTTGAAAATGACAAGTTCGGCGTTACGGTTGATTCTCTTGAAAAAATTAATCCCGATTTAATTCTGATTAATCCGAATTTTACGAACGAAAGCGGTACTAATATGCCTGTTAACAGGCGGCTTGAAATAATTGAATGGGCAAAGAATAACAATGCGCTGATCATCGAGGACGACTACAACGGTGAGCTGAGATATATTACTCACCCAATGCCCTGCGTTCAGAACTACGATGCAGAAAACACCGTTTATCTCGGCTCGTTTTCAAAGGTACTTCTTCCCTCTGTGAGAATCAGCTATATGGTGCTGCCCGATAATATTATGAGTTCTTACAACAAAATAAAGCACATTACAAATCAGACTGCTTCAAAAGCGGAACAGCTTGCACTTGCAAAGTATATAGAAAGCGGAAAGATTGATGCACATCTGCGAAAAGCAAGGCGAATTTACCTTGAAAAGAGCAAGGTGATTCTTGACAGCATTAAAAAGCAGTTTGGAAACTCGGCAAAGGTTGTGTTTAATGAAACCTCACTGTATATTTCAATTTTTGTTTCGGGCAATGTGAACAGGGAAGCAGTTGATGAAGAGTTAAAAAAGCTCTCTGTCGGTATTATGCCCTATAAAACAGAGAATAACGAATTTGGCTTAAGCTTTTCGGGAATACCGCAGGAGAAAATAACAAAAGGAATTGAAACGCTGGTTAAAACGGTTTCTGAATTTACGAATAAATAAAACAAAGCTTTCGGATTTTCGTTCCGAAAGCTTTATTTTATTTGTTAAGTTGTTTCTTATGTTGAAAGTGTATTCCTATGTGACCGATTCCCAATATAAATACTGAGATAATCATCCATATGTTTTTACCGTAGATTCCGAGAAGCAGAAACGCAATTACGGGCAATGTTGCACCTGCAACAGGAATACCGAGCAAGCTTGAATAAAAATCTTCAAGTTTTTTCTGACTTCTGAAATATCTTATCCAGTAAATTTCATACAGCAACATAAAGATTGCTGAAGCAAGCAACCACAATGTCCAAAAGGAATCAAGCCTTATGTTGAAATCAGAAAAAATCACTGCTGTACAAGAAACTGCAACTTCACCTATTCTCTCAAAAACTAACAGTATTCGATTTTCACCGTCCGGATTATAGCCTACAGGTTGGTGCTTTGACCAGATAATATTAGGAACAAACAGAAGTACAAGATAAATTGCACCGATATAAGAAAACACAAAATGACCTAACATTTTATTACTCCCATTCCTAAGTGTAAAACAAACTTTAACTGTTTTTGCTTAGAAATTTTGACTTGATATGCTTTAATTTGGTACAGGTTATCTTAATTCTATGAGGTGTTTCTGCTTTTGCTATCAAATAGCTATCACTTAGATGCTATCAAGTTCTCCGTTTTATTTAGGTAATAAAAGGATAAAAATGATTACGCTAATTCTAATACTTCATCTACTTTATTGACAAATTCTGAACTCTTTGCTACACGTCCATTTCCACCATTTTCTTTATATATATTATAAATTTTATCTTTGATTTCAGAGATGACATCATCCGTAATGCTGTCAATATCAAGGTGTTTAATATCCGCTATTGTAATATTGTTTTTCTTTATACTATTTGCAACAACGCCATATAATAAGTAAAATAAAATATCGCTTTTTTCAGCTGAAGTATATTGGATAGTTCTTTTTAAATTTTTTTGTACTTTTTTACCTAATACAGCACAGCGATAAAATACATCCAAATCTTGATTTTCAATATACAGTTTATTATATGAACCGTCATCAGTAAGTATAGTTGAAGGACGGGCTCTTGCATAATCAGGTTTTTTTAAAAACAAAGTGATTAAGCATTGACCCAAAAATGAAACTCCAATAATTTCGCTTGGTTTCTTCCCTTGATTTTTGTAGTAGTTTTTCCTACGATCATAAAACAAACCTCTTCCTTTCAAATACAATTCAATTTGAAGGTGAATTGGATCTGTGACTCTAAGCGATGCTTTTGGAATATTTGTTTGATTATTAGTTGCAAAAATAATATTATCTCGAGACTCCTCACTATCGGGAACTATAATTCTAACTAATACATTTCTTGTTTCAGAATCAAGCAAGCTTAAATTATTTTTAAAATACAAATATATTTCATTTGAGGTTTGTAAGCCGTTTACAATTTCAGGATTTGTGAG
>CAMBNE010000116.1 GCA_945868935.1 uncultured Clostridia bacterium | reverse complement strand
TGGTAGTGCTTATGTTTCCGGATAACAACGGCATAAGGCGTTGGATTCCGCTTGGAATGTTCAACCTTCAGCCCTCCGAGATTGCAAAGTTTGCAATAATACTGTTCTTTGCACACTGGGCAAGTAAGTATTACAACAAAATGCAGTTTGCACGTTACAGCGTTCTGCCCGGACTTATCGTGTTCGGCACAACAGCTCTGCTTCTGTTTTTTGAGCCTCACTATTCGGGTATTGTAATCATAGCAATGCTTACGGTGCTTATGCTCTACATAGGCGGAATGAAAACAAAATATCTTTTCATAGGCTTTGTGCTTATGGTCGGCGTTGTGCTTCTCCTTGCAATGACGGGCGGCTTGTCCTATGCAATGAGCCGTATGGACGGCTGGGGACAGGCGCTTATCTATACCAACGAGGATATGTGGCAGACTACGTGGCAGACGAGAAATTCACTCTACGCAATCGGCTCGGGCGGCTTGTGGGGACTCGGACTCGGACAGTCACGTCAGAAGTATCTCTATCTTCCCGAACCGCAGAACGACTTTATTTTCGCAATTGTTGTTGAAGAGCTCGGCTTTATCGGCGCAACAATGATTCTCCTTATTTTCGCACTCCTTGTGTGGAGAGGAATAACGCTTTCGCTTCGTGCAAAGGATAAATTCGGAAAGCTCCTCGGCATAGGACTTACCTCACAGATAGGTATTCAGGTTGTGCTGAATATCCTCGTAATCACCGACTGGCTTCCGAACACAGGTATCAGCCTGCCGTTTTTCAGCTACGGCGGCAGTTCGCTGATTATGCTACTTGCGCAGATGGGTATAGTGCTTTCAATTTCAAGAACTGCAAATATTGAAAGACAGTAATATATACGGAGGAATGTATATGAAGGTTTTGCTTGCTGGCGGCGGTACGGCAGGACACATAAATCCTGCTCTTGCAATCGCAGGCTACATCAAAAAGAAACGCCCCGAAACCGAATTTTTGTTTATCGGCAACCGTGACGGAATGGAGCAAAGGCTCGTTCCGCAGGCAGGCTTTGAGATTAAGTCGATAACAATCAGCGGCTTTAAGAGGAGCTTTTCACCGAAAAGTATGGTTGAGAACGTAAAGACCGTTACAAGAACGTTTACGTCATCTCACGAGGCAAAGAAAATCATCTCGGAATTCAAGCCCGATATCTGCATAGGTACAGGCGGATACGTTTCGGGACCCGTTATAAGAACAGCGTCAAAAATGGGTATACCCTGCATAATTCACGAGCAGAACGCATACCCCGGCGTTACAAACAAAATGCTTGCAAAGAGCGTCGAGAAGGTAATGCTTGCAGTGCCCGACGCTAAAAAATATTTTGAAAAGGCTGACTTTGTCGTTACGGGAAATCCCGTAAGAGGTGATATTCTGACAGCAGACAAAGAGGAGTCAAGAGCTGAGCTTAAGCTTGACGAACGTCCGATGATTCTTTCGTTCGGCGGAAGCTTAGGCGCAAGAAAAATCAACGAAGCCGTAGCCGATATTGTTGCACGAAGCGGCAAGGACGGCAGGTATCAGCATATACACGCCTACGGAAAATACGGCGACTGGTTCCCCGACCTTGTAAAGGAAAAGGGAACGGACATTTCACAGTGCAGTAACCTCGACATCAGACCGTACATTGACAATATGCCGACTTGTATGGCGGCGGCTGACCTTGTAATCTGCCGTGCAGGTGCAATTACCCTCAGCGAAATTCAGGCTATGGGCAAGCCTGCAATACTGATTCCGTCACCGAATGTTGCGGAAAATCATCAGTACCACAACGCAATGGCACTTGTAAACGCAGGTGCAGCCGAGATAATCGAGGAATCAGAGCTTTCGGGCGAAACACTTATGAAAACAGTCGATAAGATGCTTTTAGACCCCGAAAAGCTGAATACAATCAGCGAAAATTCACGCAAAATGGCAATTACCGACGCAAACGAGAGAATCTACTCGGTTGTAAAGAAAACACTCGGACTGGTATAATTTACCGTAGTAACATCGGCATAACTTTCTCATAGAATATAAAGGTATTCTTTTTGAGAGGGTGTTACTGTGTCAAAACTGCTTGTAACAGGAAGAAAAAAGCTTGGCGGAGAGACATACGTTCAAGGAGCCAAAAACAGTGCGCTGCCTGTTCTTGCGGCAACGATACTTACAAGGGGCGAGAACGTAATCTACAATTGTCCCGACCTTTCCGATATTGAAGCGTCTGCAAGAATACTGCGCTATCTCGGCTGTAAGGTCAGCCGAAGCGGAAGCACAGTGCTTGTAAACGGTGATACCGTTGATAAATACGATATTCCCGACGAGCTTATGCGAAAAACGAGAAGCTCAATTATCTTCCTCGGTGCAATTCTTGCACGAACAGGCAGAGCAAAAATGAGCTTTCCGGGTGGCTGTGAAATAGGTCTGCGCCCCATTGATATGCACCTTAAGGCACTTCGTGAAATGGGTGCCGATATCCGTGAAAAGCACGGATACCTTGACTGCACAGCCCCAAAGGGACTTAAGGGAGCTAAAATTTCCCTCTCATTCCCCAGCGTAGGTGCAACCGAGGATATAATGATAGCCGCCTGTTTTGCAGACGGCACAACAACAGTTACAAATGCCGCAAGAGAGCCTGAAATCTGCGACCTTGCAGACTTTCTCAACAAATGCGGCGCTAAAATTTACGGAGCAGGAGAGGGCGTTGTCGTAATCGAGGGAGTCAAATCACTCAGAGCGACAAGCCACTCGATAATTCCCGACAGAATAGTCGGTGCAACGCTTATGGCGTGTGCCGCCGTTACAGGCTCAAAGATAACCCTTAACGGAGTAATTTGCAGTCACCTTGCGTCTGTCATTCCTGTTTTTGAGGATGCAGGTTGTAAAGTCAGGTGTTGTAACGGAACTCTTGAATTTACTGCTCCCGAAAAACTAAAGGCTATGAAAACCGTTCGCACAATGCCTTATCCCGGCTTCCCGACAGACGCTCAGGCACCCCTGCTTGCTGTGTCCTGCATAGCCGACGGAACGACGGTTTTTGTTGAAAACATATTTGAAAACCGCTACAGACATACGGGCGAGCTTATCCGAATGGGCGCAAACATAAAAACAGTCGGAAAGGTTGCCGTAGTCGAGGGCGTAAAATCCCTGTACGGTGCGCCTGTTGAGGCTACCGATTTGCGTGGAGCGGCGGCACTTGTTGTCGCAGGACTGAGTGCCGAGTCACAAACCGAAATCAGCGGAGTAAGATACCTTGAGCGTGGATACGAAAACTTTGAGCTTACGCTGTCTGCCCTCGGTGCCGACATAAAAAAGATTTAGCCGAGTGCCTCGGCGGGCAAATTGAGTGGAAAGGTCGCATATTTAGGTGAAAACGGCAGCCCGAATGATAGATTGATATATAGGTAACGTTTCGGGCGACCCTGTGCGGTTGCCCGATAAACCAAAAGTAAGAAAAGGAGGAAGTTTGCCGATGAGTGAGAGAAAAGAGCTTTCGTCAAAGGACAGAAAGCAACTGTCAAAGCAGAGAAAATCAGCTGCAAAGCAGGCTCAGAAGTATCACAGGGAACAGGAGAAAAGGGCAAAAAAATCCTCTGCAGCAGCTAAAAAAACAACAACCCAAAAGCGTTCCTCTAGCAAAATCGAGGAGGCTGTAAATTCAGGAAAAACAGTAAAATTTGAAAATATCAGCCGTGAAGAAAAATATATGCGTGAGAGCGAGGAGAGAATCAGAAACCTCGAGCCGCAGGATTTTGACGACGGCTATTACATAGACGAATACGGCGCAAGGCAAAAGCAGGAACGCCGTGCAAAAGAAATTCATCAGCAGGAAAACGAAGTAATCCGCAGACGTAAAAAACCGATTACGCAAAAGCAGTTAAGATTCAGACGTATCTTAATTTACAGCTCAATTTTCTTAGCAGTGCTCGTAATCGGCGTAGTGCTCAGTCTTACCGTGCTGTTCAAAACAGAAAAAATAGAGATTGAGGGCGACAAGTATTATTACGAGGAGCAGATAATCGCTTTCAGCGGAGTTGAGCTTCAGCAGAATATCATAGTCGGAGCGTTCACAAGTACTCCCGAAAACATTTCCGATAATCTGCCGTATGTTGAAAAGGCGGAAATCAGTTTTTCAATTCCCGACACAATCACAATTAAAATCACGGACGCAGTACCGTCATATGTAATAAAGAACGGAGATAAATATCTTCTCATAAGTGCAAAGGGACGTATTCTCGACAGCGTTGACAGCAACGAGGACAAGCTCCCCGAGCTAAAATGCGACAAGCTCAAGAGCACAAAGCCGGGAGATTATGTAACCTTCAGCGACGAGAATGTTCCTGATATTCTTCAGGACGTTTCCGAGAGTCTTATTGCAAACGACGTAAAGAATATCACGGCATTTGACGTCACAGATACCGCAAATATTACGCTTGAGTACGACAAGCGTATTACAATTAATATCGGATTGCCTGAGGATATCGACTATAAAATCAGAACGGCAATGACGATTATCAACGAAAAGCTTGACCCGAATAACACAGGCACAATTGCAGGAACGCTTGATGTATCTTCCTGCAACACAACAAAGGTTTCACGCTACAAGCCTGCCGAAACGGCAGTACCGACGACAGCACCGTCAACCACTGCACCTGCCGACTATTCGGACAGCTATCAGTATTACGACGACAACTACACATGGAGCGAAGATACATACTCCGACGGTTCATATTCCGACGGAGGTTATGTTGACAACGGCACGGAAAACTACGGCGAGCCGTATGACAGCAACACTTATTCGGACAACGGCACAAATGATTATTCGGCACAGGGTGACTACAACGCTTACGGAGATGCAGGCGACGGCGCATATCAGGATAATTATTACAGCGACGGCGGTGCATATGCCGACAACGGAGTGTACAGTGCCGAATAATTGAAAAATTGTCATTAAAAATGCAGAAAATCAT
>CAMBNE010000115.1 GCA_945868935.1 uncultured Clostridia bacterium | reverse complement strand
GAAGCCGTCCCCTACGGCTATAGCGGAAACGTTTGTATTATATTTCGTAGGGGACGGGTTCCTACACGTCCCGAAACGCTGCCGATATATCAACATAATATCAGTAAACAAACCTTTCCAAACAACACGCATTATTACAAATTCGGAGCGTAGCGACCCTTAACTCCACACTCCAAACTCCACACTCCAAACTTTTTCAGTATTGCTCAATGTCAATCTGCGTAACCCTGTGCTCCATATCACGTCCGAGGAAAAGTCCTGCAACGTTTTCAAAGCCGTCGGGTGTGTCGCTTACGTAGAATTCGGGGTTCTTCTGCGAGCAGTCGTCATTGAGAAGCTTCTGTTCCTTTAAAATTTTAGCGGCATAAACAGCCGTTTCGTATCCCGAATCAACAAGCGTAACGTCCTCACCCATAAAGTCGGAAATTGCGTCCCTTAAAAGAGGATAGTGTGTACAGCCTAAAATCAGCGTGTCAATTCCCTCGTCCTTAAGTTCTGAGAGATAACGTCTTACAACAAGGCGCACAATCTGGTCGTCACGGCAGATTATTCCGCTTTCAACCAGCGGTACAAACAGCGCACAAGCCTGCTCATAAACCTTGAACTTCGGATTCAGCTTTTCAAGCCTTAATTTGTAGCTGTGGCTTCCGATTGTTGCGGCTGTGCCGATAATTCCGATTTTGCCGTTTTTCGTCTTGTGTGCGGCGGTGAAGGCGGTCGGGTTTACAACGCCCGTGTAGGGAACAGAGAGCTTTTTCTCAAGCTCGTCACCTGCAACGGAGCTTACCGTACCGCAGGCGGCTACAACCATTTTCACGTTATTTTCAAGCAGGAACGAAGTATCCTGAAATGCATATTTTTTAATTGTGTCACGGCTTCGGTTGCCGTAGGGGACTCTGCCCGTATCGCCGAAATATATAATTTTTTCGTTCGGAAGAACGTGCAGAAACTCCTTTACTGCGCTCAGTCCGCCGAGTCCGGAGTCAAAAACTCCGATTGCGTTTCGGGATGACATATTATAACCTTCTTTGTGTTGATATATACAAATTAAATAATAACATATTAAGTCGATTGTTGCAAGTCAAAATCAATTAATTGGCTAAAAGCTTTGTATGCAGTCATATGATTTTATTTAACATTGTAGGGAATGACCCCTGTGTCATTCCTGAAAACTACGCGCATCTGACGGATTAGGAACAACACGGGGGTTGTTCCCTACTTTTTTTAACTAATACTGTTATATCCTTTGACAAATGGTGTAATTAATTGTATAATGGCTAAGTACAGACTAATCCGAGAGGAAGATTACGTTGGAATATAAAAAGGCATTTGATTTAATAGTAGGCAAAGTTGAAGCAGAGCTTGTTAAAACAGGCTACACAAAGCAGAAGGTTGCAACTGATAACGAAAACGAGCTTGTTGCGCTTTTTACAAGTGAGAATCTTGCATATTCTGTTGTGTACTTTAAGGACAAACAGCAGATGGTGCTCCGTTCCTGCACAATGACAGAGGACGGTCCCGACAACGAGTGGAAAACTCTTGCAACGTGGCTTTATGACGATGAATTTGCAGAGCAGAAGGACGCTGAGAGTATTGCAAACGACTTTGTAGAGGGCGTTTCGGGTGCAGTTGCAATCAAGCGTGCAAAGCAGGTCAAGCAGAAAAAGAAAAAGGACGACGACGGAACAGCTACGCCGAAGTTCCTTGCAAAGCGTTTTGTAACATATTTTCCTGAGCTCAGAGATGAAATCAAGACCGAAGAAGATTGCTACTTTCCGTTCAGGGGCGCAACATTTGCAAAGGAGCATATTGCTCCAAAGGTTTCGACATATATCAAAAGAGCGTCAAAGCCCGAGCTTGAAAAGTTTGCAGGCGTGTTTAATTTGCAGTACGGCAACGGCGACGTTGACACACGCTCAATCATTACGGTTGTAATTTTAAACAGCCTTTCTGATGAAGAATTTGAAAGCCTTTTTGAATACTTTGACGACGACCTCAAAAAAGCGTCAAAGGCGGCTCGCAAGTACAAGGGCAAGACAGTCAAGCCCGAAAAGCCGAAAAAAAGGAATGTTTCAAAGGCTACAAACCTTAAAAATTCCTGATATAAATGTTGACAAATACAAAATACGATATATAATATAATTAACGGTTGTCTTCGGGGCGGAGTGAAATTCTCCACCGGCGGTTATAGTCCGCGAACAAGCAATGCTTGCCGAGTCTGTGAAATTCAGACACCGACGGTTAAAGTCCGGATACGAGAAGAATCAGCTTTTGTTCCGCAATTTAAAATTGCGGAATATCTTGAGTTGTTTTATCGGAAAGCTTCGCAGATACTGCGGAGCTTTTTTATTTTCCTCGACAGCCGATTTGTAGGGGCGGATATTATCCGCAAGAAAACAAATATGTTTAGGAGGATTTTTATGGTAAACACAAAAGAAAAACAAACAAAGGCAGTCAACCCTGCCGAAAGCTCGTACAGAGTAAAGAAAATGGTAATTATGGCTCTTATTGCCGCAATGGCTTACGTTGTGGTATTCGTATGCAGAATTCCGATTATTCCTGCCGCACCGTACCTTGACTTGGAATTCAAGAGCGCAATTATCCTTATAGGCGCATACATTTTCGGACCGTTGTCGGGACTTATTATGTCGGCTGTAATCTGCCTTGTCGAAATGGTGACATTCAGCACAACAGGACCTATCGGCTGTATTATGAACGTGCTTGCTACAATCTGCCTTGTATGCCCTGCCGCATTTGTGTACAAGAAGAAAAAGACAACGTCGGGCGCAATTGTCGGAATTATCATCGGCGCAGTGCTTATGACGGTTGCAATGGTGCTGTGGAACTACATTCTCACTCCGATTTATCAGGGAATTCCGAGAGAGGCGATTGTTGAAATGTTACTTCCCGTATTCGTTCCGTTCAATCTGCTCAAGGCAGGACTTAACGGCGGAATTGCACTGTTCATTTTCAGATTTGCAATTGAGGCTCTGCAAAAGGCTAATCTCATTCCGAAACAGAACTTTGAAGAGAAAAGCAAGAAGAATTCAATCATCGGCGCAGTAGTTGTTGCAGGAATTATTATCCTCACCTGCGTTCTTGTCATTCTCATTATGAACGGCGTATTTTAAGGAAACACTGATTAAATCGTTTGTGCAAACAGCTTTTAAACGTGATTTATTCAGCGGTTCCTTAAGTTTGTATTGACAAATAAATTATGAGTGCTATAATTTAAGTACAACAAAATTGTTAGTAATATTCACAGAGTAGAAATCTGTGCGTGAAGTGTTCTGCGGACGGGGAGTTGTCGCAGAAACGAAAGAGGAAATCCTCTGCGGTACAGGTTTTGCATCCCGCTGGCAATCGTTCTCAATAATTTATTTTATTTTGATTTTAACGGGATAGCATATGCTATCCCGTTTTTTAACAGCATTTACGTAAATGATATATTATATGGTTATCCCTTTTAGTACGCTAAACCAATATTTATTTAAATGCGGAATTCGGAATGCGTAATTCGGAATTAAGGTCGAGTGGATAGATTGCGATAATTCAAAAGTATAATGCCCGAATTTATTTATATGCGGCGTTGCCGCAGGTGTGAAATTATATTATTGTAGCGGCGAACTGCGTTCGCCAAAACGTTACCGATATATCAACATAAAATTAGCAAACAATTCTTTCCATACAACACGCATTATTACAAATCCGGAGATTTGCGAGTCGAGGCACTCGACCGACCATTAATTCCGCATTCCGAATTCCGAATTCCGCATTAAACTATGGTTTATATCATTAATTAAGCCTTAATTTAGGGCTGAGTGAAAGGAATAATATACCCGAGATAAAAAGGAGCAAAGCTATGGTTGACGAAGAAAAAATACAAAAAGCTGTCACTATGATTTTAGAGGCTATAGGAGAGAATCCCGAACGTGAGGGACTGCGTGAAACTCCTCAGCGTGTGGCAAGAATGTACGCTGAATTAACCTCCGGCTATAACGACAGCGCAAAAACTCACCTTTCAAAGGTTTTTACCGCAGAAAATGCAGAGGTCGTGCTTGAAAAGGACATTACTTTCCACTCGCTTTGCGAGCATCATATGCTGCCGTTCTTCGGTAAGGTGCATATTGCCTACATCCCGAACGGAAAGGTTGTAGGGCTCAGCAAGCTTGCACGTGTTGTCGAAACCTTTGCAAGACGCTTGCAGATTCAGGAGCAGATGACTAATCAGATTGCAGACGCAATTGATGACGAGCTTTCTCCGAAGGGCGTTTTTGTAATTATTGAAGCCGAGCATACCTGTATGACAATGAGGGGAATCAAGAAAATCGGAAGTAAAACGGTTACGGTAGCAACAAGAGGAGAATTCAAAGAAAATCTGCAGATGCAGAAAAATATACAGGAGTTAATAAAGCTTTGATTAGGGTAAATAAAATTCTAAAAAACAGCCTTTTTCGCAGTTGTATGCAGGAGATAGACGAGGCTGAAAAAGAGCGTATTTTTTGCGGACACGGTATTGAGCATCTGCTCAGCGTTGCGAGAATTATGCACATAAACGCCCTTGAAGAAAATATCCGCATTGACAAAGAAATAATCTACGCTGCGGCTCTGCTTCACGACATTGGCAGGGCAAGAGCTTACCGCCTGCATACCGACCACGCAAAGGAAAGCGCAGAAATTGCAGGTATGATTTTAGAAGCTTGCGGATTTGAAAAAGCGGAAACTGACGAAATAATTTATGCTGTTCTGCATCACAACGACAGCGAAAAATCAAGCGAGCTTTGCTCTTTACTCAGAAATGCCGACAGGTTAAGCCGTAACTGCTTTGCCTGCAAGGCGTATGAAGAATGTAACTGGAGCGAAAATAAAAAGAATCAGGGAGTATCCGTATGATAATAAGAGGTAAAGAATTTGACGTAAAAAACAATGTGTATATTATGGGAATTTTAAACGTGACTCCCGACTCGTTTTCCGACGGCGGAAATTTTAACAGTCTTGACAAGGCTTTGTAT
>CAMBNE010000114.1 GCA_945868935.1 uncultured Clostridia bacterium | reverse complement strand
TGAACATAGCGGGATGCGTTCCAGAGCTTGT
The DNA here is from genome assembly GCA_945868935.1 of uncultured Clostridia bacterium. GTDB lineage: Bacteria > Bacillota > Clostridia > Oscillospirales > Acutalibacteraceae > Ruminococcoides. The sequence goes on along the minus strand of CAMBNE010000114.1, from coordinate 4,985 downwards.
TTGCAAAGTTTGCGCAAGCCTCAACACGCTTTTCGGAATATCTCATATCGTTACCCGGTGAGTTGCCCGTTGCAAGGAAAAATCTGAGAGCGTCTGCGCCGTACTTGTCGATAACCTCGAGCGGGTCAATACCGTTGCCGAGTGATTTTGACATCTTAACGCCGTTTTCGTCACGAACAATGCCGTGCATAAATACGGTCTTGAACGGTGCTTTGCCTGTATGCTCACATGCTGAGAAAATCATTCTTGCAACCCAGAAGAAGATAATATCGTAGCCCGTAACGAGAGTGTCATTGGGGTAGAAGTACTCAAGCTCGGGAGTCTTGTCAGGCCAGCCGAGTGTTGAGAAAGGCCACAAAGCGGAGCTGAACCAGGTGTCGAGCGTGTCCTCGTCCTGATGCAGGTGATTCTTGCCGCATTTCGGGCAAACTGTGGGTGCTTCCTTTGCAACGATAATTTCGCCGCAGTCATCGCAGTACCACGCAGGGATTCTGTGACCCCACCAGAGCTGACGGGAAATACACCAGTCCTTGATGTTCTCCATCCAGTGGAAATATACCTTTTCAAAGCGTTCGGGAATAATCTTTGTTTCGCCGTTCTTAACACATTCAATTGCAGGCTTTGCAAGCGGAGCCATCTTGACAAACCACTGCTTTGACACCATAGGCTCAATAGTTGTGTGACAGCGGTAGCATGTGCCGACGTCGTGAGTAAGCTCCTCAACCTTTTTGAGTGCTCCGATAGCCTTAAGGTCGGTAAGTATTGCTTCTCTTGCCTCCATAGTTGTCATTCCGGCGTATTTTCCGCAGTCAAGCACCTCAGGTTCGTTTTCAGCAAGCTGACCCTTTGCCTTCAGCTCGTTGTATTCGGCAACGTCCTTAGCGCCCGTCATATGACCGTCATATGTGAAGCAGCGTACGATTGGAAGCTTGCAGCGCTGACCTACTTCAAAGTCGTTGGGGTCATGGGCGGGAGTAATCTTAACAACGCCTGTTCCTTTTTCCATATCTGCGTGTTCGTCGCATACAATCGGGATTTCCTTGTTGAGCAACGGGAGAATTACGTGACAGCCGTGCAGATGCTTGTAGCGTTCGTCATCCTTGTTGATTGCAACGGCTGTGTCGCCGAGCATTGTTTCGGGACGTGTTGTTGCAATTTCAAGGTATTCGCCTGTTTCCTTAACCTGATAGAGCAGATGCCAGAAATGACCGTGCTGTTCCTTGTATTCAACCTCGGCGTCGGAAATTGATGTGCAGCAGTGCGGACACCAGTTTACCATTCGGTTGCCCCTGTAAATTTTACCTTCCTCATAGAGCTTTACAAAAACCTCGGTAACAGCCTTTGAACAGCCCTCGTCCATAGTAAAACGTTCACGCTCCCAGTCGCAGCTTGAACCGAGTTTTTTCAGCTGACTTGTGATTCTTCCGCCGTATTCACGCTTCCAGTCCCACGCACGTTCAAGAAATCCGTCACGTCCGAGGTCTTCCTTTGAAATGCCCTCTTTGCGCATAGCCTCAACAATTTTAGCCTCTGTCGCAATTGAAGCGTGGTCTGTTCCGGGAAGCCAGAGTGCGCTGTAGCCCTGCATTCTTCTCCAGCGGATAAGAATGTCCTGCAAGGTTTCGTCAAGTGCGTGTCCCATATGCAGCTGACCTGTGATGTTTGGCGGCGGCATAACGATAGTATAGGGCTTTTTGTCCTTGTCCACTTCGGCGTGGAAATAGTTGCCCTTAATCCAGAAATCATAAATTTTGTCCTCGAATTCCGAGGGGTTGTAAGATTTAGCAAGTTCCTTTGCCATAAACATATCTCCTCATACATTGCAAAGTGGTAAGCAAAATCATTGCGCTTACATATACCTATATATTATCTCATTTTAGTGAGCTTTTGTCAATCAATGAGAGCAAAAAACTGCGGAATTTGCCGCAATTAATGTGCAGACAAATTCCGCAGTTAAAATTATTGTTTGTTGATTTTAATTTTCAGCCTTGACAGCCTGAACAGCCAGCGGCTTATTAATAGCCTTGTTTCTGCAAAAAACAGTTTTGAAAACCTTGCGGATAAGCGGCTGAATAAAGAACATCTGACCGAAAAACGCAAACGGAAGATTGAAGCAGACAAGCTTGAACCACGTTGCAAACACCGTGATTATGCTGAAACCTGCGTAGTAGGGATAATAAATGAAAGCGGCAATAAGGCTCATTGCAGGACACATAAGTCCAACGGTTGCGCAGATGATTGCGCTTTCAAAAATTACGGGGTGAGTTTCACGTGGGTTAAACACCTTTGAAGCAAGCTTAAACGAGCAGGGACTGCCCATAAAGACCTCAAGGCTGAACGCAAAAATGAACTCCACAAGCACAACGCACCATATCGGCATATAGGTGCCGAACATAAAAACGCCGCCCTGCTTGTTGATTGCCTCAAGTACGCCCTGAGTGCCGTTGAGCTCCATAAGCGTTGCACCGTTGACTACATAGAGGTTGTAGAAAACAAAGGCGTGGACTGTGACTACGACTGTGAGAAAGGCAAAAACCGTTCTCTGAAACTGATTGCTTGGCATAAAATTACTCTCCTTTTTCTTTTATAAACAAACGAAAAAACGACACAATATGTACTTGCATAAATCTGAAAAAACATATTTACCGTAATCAGATTTATGTGCAGTGCACTACTTGTGTCGTTTATGTATCGTTTATTAAATTGCCTGTTCAGTTTATCACTTTTTTTGAAAAAAGTCAAGCTGTGTCTTATCGGTACTTAATAAGTAAGGAAAGGTTGGCTTTTTCAATGTCGTTTACGTTTGAGTCGCTGTAGCCCGGATTTTCAACGTACCATTCTGTTGAATTGAAGTAAGCCTTAATCTGCGTGTCCTTGAAAACACGTCCGTAGCGGGCGTAGATTTCGTTGATAGCCTGCTGAATTTCTGCTGAGGAGAGCCTTGAAACCTCAGCGTCGGTGAGCTTTCTGTAGGAGGAGTCATAAAAGACAAAGTCATTTCTATATGCATTTCCGATTTCGCTCGGAGATGAATTCTGCGTAGTGATTTTGCCTTTTTTATTGTTTGATGACGACGGTTTTGTACTGTCCTGCGTCGGAGCTGTGGTAGAGGTGCTCGGAGAAGTCGGGTTAGTCACCGTTTCAGCCTTTACCGTAACTGTGCAGGAGGCTTCCTTGCCGTTTTCGGATTTGCAGGTGATGCTTGCAACGCCCGATTTTACACCCGTAACAAAGCCGTCGCTGTTTACAATTGCCACCTTTTCGTTGCTTGAGCTCCATTCAAGAACTCCGCTCGGTGCGTCAGACGGCTGAGTTTTGGCAGTAAGCTGAATTTTCTTGCCCACTTTTACCGAAACATCGGTGCTCGATAATGTAATCGAGGTCACTTGCTTGTCAGATACTGTGACGTTGCAGGAGGATTTAATGCCGTTTTCCGTCTTTGCCGTTACAACAGCAGTGCCTGCGCTCTTTGCCTTTAATGTGCCGTCAGATACTGTTACGATTTTTGTATCGGAGCTTGCCCAGTCAAGAGCCTTTGTTTTAGCGTCCTCAGGAAGAATTTTCGCCTCAATTCCGAGTGAATCGCCGACAGTCATAGTAACCTCGGTTTCGCTCAGCTCAATACTCTGCACCTCTTTGTCAAAGCAGGAGCAGAAAACAAAGGGGACTAAAGCAATAATACAAAGCAAAAGTGCAGTCCTTTTCATAATAACGTCCTCCTATTTCGATAGCCCTAATATTATTTGCCTGTTTGGTGATTTTAGTATAAAGCATTTTGCTGTTTTTGTAAACAATTTTGTACTTTTATCGGCGAAAATAAAAGCATTATTTTACTTTATTTTGCGCAAAAGCTGTTGACATATATGAAGTAATGGTATAGAATAAAATTGTATCAATGAAATAATACATATAACACTAAAGGAAGTGATGTTTATGATAAGGAAAATCAAATATTTATTTTTAAAAGTCAAGGACAAAACCGTTTCGCTTTCATTAAGTGTATGCAGAAATATAAAACAATTTGCAGTATTTTCTGCAAAGAAAGTTTCGGAAAGTACGGGAAAATTCGCTTCGCTTATAGGGAAATATGCGTTCGTGTTCTCGGTGTTTTCCGTAATCGGAGTAGTTATGTTCTTTGTCAGGCGAGTGCTTGCAAAACAGGGGTGAGACGATTTTATGAGTGAGAAAACTAAAAACAGGTTTTTTATTGCGGCAAATTGCACATTGGTAGTTGCTATTATATTGAGTGTTGTTTTTGGTATTGCTCATACAGAGAAATTTCTTTATTTTATCCTGTTAATGTATGTTATTTTAAACACTCTAAACTGCATCTTTATTAAGGATTACAGAGCAATTTTTGCCTGCACGATAGTTTATGAGCTTTTGCCGTTTTTGAGTTTTGTTTTATTTGGATTAGACGCAAATTCGATTGGCAGACAGATTAACGAGATGTTTACGGGAGTCATTATGCTTACAATTGCAATCTGGTCGGTTGCGGTTACGGTTTATAAATCAATAAAGCATAAGGGAAAGTATTAGTGTAGGGAACGGACTGCTTTTTAATGCTCATCTTCAAATCCCTTCGGATACTATGCCGCCCGAAGTACGTTCATCTGTAGAAAAGACCATCTCGCTTGTTGCGGCGTGTTGCGATTGGAAAAGTATCATAAACGCAGTTCGCTAAAAACAGTCCACCGGACTGTTTTCTTAACGCTCACCTTCAAATCCCTTCGGATACTATGCGAACCAACAGAAAGAGCCGAGAATGTAAAAACATTCTCGGCTTTTCTGTGGTCCGCCCGAAGGGATTTGAACCCCCGTTCTCCGGAATCGGAATCCGTTGCGTTATCCAGCTGCGCCACGGGCGGAAATATTCAGTTTTTCAGACTAAACCTATAATACATTAGAAATTATGGAATAGTCTTGCGAAATAAACCATAATTTATATTAGTTTGGAGTGTGGAGAGTGGAGTGTGGAGTTAATG
>CAMBNE010000113.1 GCA_945868935.1 uncultured Clostridia bacterium | reverse complement strand
TCTGCGTAGGAATCCTTGCGCCGTCATACTTGAACATATACTGAAAATCGGGCATAGTGGAGCTTGAAAGTCTGACCGAATTTGCATTTTCACCGCAGCCGGAGCAGATTAACAAAGCAGAAACAGTCAGCAAAACAAGTAATTTTTTGTTAATTGAGAAAAATAATCTTATCCTTTTCATATTATTGCATTCCCGTCTTTTGTTTAAATATATAAATATCTATAATTTAATTATACTTATATGTAATTTTTTTGTCAATATAATATGTAAAAGCAGGATGCCTATTCCGAAAAAAATTATTTTATTAAAAAACAACCGCCGTTATAATCATAAACATTCAAAGCCACAGTTTCGGCATTATCCAAAAAATAGATATTTTCTTTATCTGCCGTAATGAAGATTTCATTTTCGGTTTCCTTTATTTTCTTTGCACCTTTTTCGCAGACGAGATATACTCCTTCGTCCGTAACGCATACAAGGGTGTTGCCGTTAAAGCAAATTGAACTGCACGGCTTTTCAAATATCGTTTTATTGTCATTTACCGAATAAACATAGCTGTTATCAAGTAGGTTTATGTAGTAAATATCTTCATTGCCGACAGCAAAAGCTTCTGTATTATTCTCACTTAACAGCTCCTCTTTTTTACTTTTTAGATTCATTTTCATAAGCTTGCCCGAATTTATATAGAATGCATTTCCGTTTTTAATCTGAAAATTCAATATGTTTTTTCCGTCAATCAGCTTTTCTGACGTGCCGTCTGAAACATTGTAGCTTGTAATTCCGTTTCTTGAAGAAAAATAAAGCTTGTTTTCATAACCTCCGACAAGATTTTCAAGATTCTGTGCAGTCAAATCAATTGACATTCCCGAAAGGCTCGGTGCTAAATCCTCCATTCCGAGAAATCCGTCAAGCTCATAATTTTTTCCGAGAACGGCAATTTCTATTTTTTCAAAAGTTTTCAAATTAAGCAGGCTTACGGTATTTTTGTTTTTGATAACCGCCGTATCTCCGCTGATAAATCCCACCGTATTCGGAGTATCCGTGGGAAGCTCGTCAACGCTTATTATCATTTTCTCCGACTTTGAGTAAATCAGATTGGTGTCGGCTATGATAATATAATTATCGGACGCTTCTTTAAAATCGACTCCTGATGAACAGGAACACAGCGAAAAAATCATTACAGTAGACAACACTGCAAACATAGGCTTTTTTAAATGAGGAACGTAAAATCTCTTACCCGAAAGTCTGCGTGACGTAAATGCAAGCATCAGAAATGAAACTAAAATAAGAATAGAAAACACGATAATCATCTGCGGCGTTGATACCTCTCTGAAAATATACTCGTCACCTATGTCCATTTTCTGCGTACCGTTTATGTACCCCGTTGACATCATCGCACCGACAGGCAAAGGAAGAAGATAACGCAGTTGTCCTTCAGTTGAGGAGTTCAGAATATACATAGGCACTAAAACTGTAGCAAGCGAAAAGGTCATTGCAGGAACAGCCTTTTTAAACAGCACCGCAAAAAACATTGCGAACGCAGAAAACGAACAGTAACCGACAATTTTAGTAATTACAAGAGCTATGTAAGCCTGACCGAGAGTCAGATTTTTTGTTGCTCCCGAAAAGCTTTTCACACTCTGCAAGGGATAGTCAAATCCGACAAGGTTATACTTTGAAGCATAGACAACGTAATGAATTATTCCGACAATAACAGTTAAAACTGCAACCGAAGAGAGCACAACAAGCACCTTGCTTTTGCCGAGTGCTCTTCTCCCTTTTACGCTGACGGAGTTTATCGTTGTCATATCCGAATTCTGTTCAACTGCGATTGAAACCACCGAAATAATCAGCGTAAAAATTAATAACAAGAAGTCAAAGCCGTAAGTCTGAAAGAGCTGTCCCCATCCTGTATAGTCAACAAAATAGTGATTTACGGTATCTTCTATGACGTATTTATCGCAGGATGCAAGATATTCAACAACATTTCCCTGCGATGATAATTCGCTCAGTTCGGAAAGCCTTTTCATATATTCCTCGGACGTAATTTCACCTTCCGAATACTCTTTTTCAAGCTGTGAAAAAGAAGTGCTTATGCTGTTGTATTCAGCCTGCAAATCCGAAATAAGCTGACCTTTTTCGGCTGTGTATTCGCCGTTGAGCTTTTCCATACAGCTTTTGTAAAATTGCTGATTGCTTTCATCGCTGAAAACAGGGTAAACATTTGCACCAAGCTGAGTAAATAACGAGAAAATTATTACTGCAACAAAAAGCAACAGCATTTTGTTATTGAGAAACAGCTTTTTAAATTCCGCATTCATCAGCCTCATAAACGTACACTCCTTCTGAAAGTAAGTTTAGGAAATCTCAACTGCATTTTAAGCGGCATTGAAAATATCAAAACGCACAAAATAAATACAATGACAACGCCGACAGAGCCGACAATTACGTAGCTGAACACAGGCGTACCAAATAGATTTACTGCCGTAAAATCGCAAAAATAATTGAAGGAAACAAGCAGAGAAATCGGATTGAAAATATTAATAATCTCCCCTGATGTGTCGGTAAAAAACGTCTTTATGAGCATAAGTGAAAAAAACAAGCAAGCACCCGTTACAAAGGGAGCAACAGAGCGTCTGAACAGCTTTGACAATAGCAAAAATACAAGGCAGATTACAGACATTCCGATTGTTCTCATTGCAAATAAAATTAAACAGAACTGCCACACCGTAATATCTGCACTGCACATTCCAAAGCCCTGAACAGCGTATAAAGACTGACCCAAGCCGTCAAGTCTTGCAAAGCACATAAACGACAAAAAATCGCATATTGAAAAGACAAGCTCAATTGCAAAAGAGTATATCAGTGCAGAAATTATTTTTGCAAAAGCAGTTTTTCTTCTGCCGTTTTTTGAGGTCAGCAGAACGGTATCCATATCGCATTCACATTCACTGCTGAAAATCGGTACAACTCCGAGCAAAAGCATTATCACCGACAAAACCGACGAAAGACTGTATCTAAAATAATCGGGAAGTCCGTTTGTATCGTAAATTCCGGTTATTTTTCTGCCCGAATATGTATTGTAATATAGTTTGTTTTCCGCCTCGTAAAACTCGTTCTTTCCGCTGTAATACTCTGCTTTTTTCAGTGCCTCGGCAGACTTTTGTTCAATATTTTCATTAAAGCTCTGTGCTTTGTCAATGTAATCCCTGTACGTATTCCAAAGCTGTGAATCCCAGAACGCATAACCCGTAATAAAATCATTTTCGGGTGCAGTCTGATTAGCATACTTTTTGTTATAAAGCAATCCCGACACCTTTTCAGCCTGCTGATAAATCAGAGCTCTTTTATCCTCCGTAAGTTCACCGTCAAGCTGTTCACGCAGATAAAGCTGACCTGTGACTACGCAATCATCAACGCCGTTATGAATATTATAATTGCGGTAAATATTTATAATATTCAGCAGTAAAAACACGGCAAGGGCGATAAAAATCACCCTGTTTTTAAAAATCTTCTTAAGCTCGCATTTTACAATTCTCATATTTCACCGCCGCTTTCGGATACATAACAGAGGTAAACCTCCTCAAGCGTTGCAGGCACATTCTGCGCACTTTTACACGGCTTTTCTCCGACTGTTTTAATAAGGAATCCGTCCCCCGAATACTGCACATTGCTCACGATAAATTGTGATAACGAATCTTCAATTTCATTGTGAGGAATCTCAAACGACCACACCTTGCCGTTTATTGATTCAATCAGATTTTCGGGAGTATCATTGCAGATTATTCGTCCTTTGTTAATAAGAATTACATCTCTTGCAATTGACTCAACGTCGGTTACTATATGCGTTGCAAGAATAACCGTTTTGTCCTCGCTGATTCTTGAAATCAGATTGCGAAAGCGTATTCTCTCCTTCGGGTCAAGTCCTGCTGTCGGCTCGTCGAGAATCAGAATTTCGGGATTATTTATAAGTGCCTGCGCAATTCCGAGCCTTTGGCGCATACCGCCCGAATACGCTCCTACCTTTTTCTTTTTATCATTTTGCAGATTAACAAACTCAAAAAGCTCGTCAATTTTCTGCTTTGCTTTCTTTTTTGAAAGTCCTTTTATTACGGCTATGTATTCAAGAAACTCCTGCGCCGTATAGTTTGAGTAAAAATGCGGATACTGCGGAAGATAGCCGATATCGTCATAGTAATCCGAGCCGAGAACTTTTACGAGTTTTCCGCCGAACAAAACCTCTCCGCTGTCTGCATTAAGGATATTCACTATTATGCTTATAAGCGTTGTCTTGCCTGCTCCGTTAGGTCCGAGCAAGCCGTAAACGCCCTTTTCAAAAGTGCAATTAAGATTATCAAGCACCTGTTTCTTTCCGTATGACTTACTGATTGATTTAAGCTCAAGCGTACTCATAATCACTCCTCCACCTGCACATATAGCGGAGTGCTTATTGCAATTGTATTGTAGGGATTTTGTTCCGTACCTTTGAGCTGACAGGCATAAATCTGCACCTTATTCATCTCGTTTAAATCATTGCTGTCAAGCTCAAAATCATAGGTATAATATGTGTTCTGCTCCACGTCAATTTCAAGATACTCGCTTCCGTCAAACACCGCATACGGTTTGTCGTTTACAAGCACGCTTATGACCGTTTTCTGCGTATCATATTTAAGATATTCGCTGTAAACATTATGAACTCTTGCCGTCAGATTAAGCGGCTCGCCCCTATTTGCTTTAACAAGATACTGAAAAGACACATCGCCGTTTTTAAGGATTTCAGCCTTTACGTTTTCGTTTTCATACTCATCGGCGTTTTGTGACATCATAGGTTTGGTATCATACTTTTTGCAGGTCTTGTATTTCTGCTTTGCATCACAATTTATTTTTAAGGTCGGAGGATAAATTCCGAAAATATTCGACGCTGAAATGTTAACGCTTCCGTCGCTCTCGGGCAGATATGTATTGTTCACACTGCAAACAACGTCAGGATAAACCACACTCCCCTTTTCAAACATATCGGGATTGAATTTCACCGACAAGTATCTGTTCTTATTCTCCTCACAACAGGCTTTATCAAAATTAAACTGATGA
>CAMBNE010000112.1 GCA_945868935.1 uncultured Clostridia bacterium | reverse complement strand
AGGAGGACTGAAAGATGAAAAATACAAGAAGAATTGTATCAATAATTTTATCATTAGCGTTAATTTTTTCAACATTTGCGATACTAAGAATAAATGCCGTAACCACAGGAACGGAATCCTCTGAAAAAAGACTTCGAAACGGAAACTTTGAAGAAAATGCAAAAAATTACTCCTTTTCAAGTAATTACACTCAGCCATATAAGAACGCCGTGCCGTACTGGGATACCACTGCATTCGGAAAAAACGGAAAACCCGGTCAGTTTGAGTTCTTTAAGAGCACAAGCGCACATTTTGATGTTTCAAAAAAGGATAATAATTTAAAAAATGATGAAAACTATAAAAACGGAAATTATTTTAAGGTTGCAGAGGGCGAAGTAGCCGCCGAGCTTAACGCCGACGAGGTAAGTACGATTTATCAGCGTATTGAAACAATATCAGGCTCTACCTACACCTGGGGTCTTGACCACAGAGGAAGAGATTTAACCGACAGTATGGTGCTTATTATCGGACCTCAACAGGAGGTTGACCCGTCAAAAACCTCTTATAACGGTGAGGACCAGTTTGTAAAAATCACAAGCTGGCTGAAAAAACAATACAGTGTTGAGTATCCCCCTATAGGTTGTTCAAAAAAATATACGGTTTATTCAAGAAAATTTGCCGCAAACGGAAAATTTGAGGGAAACTTAAGTGACGATGACCGGAATATTTCATTGGTTGAAACAGACTTAATCAATCAGGAGTGGAGTATCTGGATTATATCATCACCTTACTGTAACAGAAGTACCGATAAAACAGTTGCAGTAAACGGCTGGAGTAAATACGGAACTAACGTAATAAATTCTACTAATAAAAATGATAAAGAAAAGTTTGAGGATGTAATGAAGGGCGAAAGCAGCTCGCTCGGCTACGACTGTACCTACACCGTTCCGAAGGGTCAGACAAGTACTCTGTTTGCATTCTGCTCTTTTTCATCGGGAAGTCAAACTAATCCAAATCAGCTCACCTACGGAAATCTCCTTGACGACATCAACTTTGAAATCTATCAGCCTATTTCTACTTCTATTACCGAAGGCGGTATCGGCGGTGCCGATGCTGAACAACCGGATTTATCAAACGTAACAATTAAGAGCGATATTATAAGCGGCGACGCATTACACTCGGTTATTCTTGACGGACAGTATTGTACTATTTATACAAAACAGTACAATGACGGTAATCTTAAAGAATGTACCTTTGAGGGTGCGTATATAACGATTAACAAAGCTGACGGTACGCCTGAAACAAAATTCCTTAAAATATACGACGGAGATATAAGCAATCTTACAGACGAAGAAAAGAAGGAACGGTCAAAGGAATACTTTATTTATGAACCTAAAGAGATTGTGAACACTGAAACCGGTAAAGCAGAAATATGGGATTATTATTGCAGAGTCCTTGTAAATTCACCTGTTGCCGTTCACCTGATTTATACAAAGGCCCCGTATGTATTGTATGATTCAAACGGCGGTGCTCCTTATATGTTTACTTCGGATAATAAATACGGCGGGAACTTAGTCGGTTTTTCCGATTCTTTCCAAACGGCTACAGATGACAAAGGCGACTTGATTGATACGTCGGCATATTACTATAACAGCGAATACAGCACCACAGCAAGCGGTGACGAAGTAATCAAAGTGATAAAAGAGGGAAAATATATATCCCACGCCGCACTTCCGAATAAGGACTGGGCTCCTGGCTCTGCTGAATTCTGCGGCTGGAGCGTTAATAAAATTAACGGAGATAATGTTGAACAAATAATACTTGACGGCGAGCATACAATAACATATAACCCGACAACAGGCAACGGCGGTATTGTATCAATCACCGATTCCAATAATAACGTAACAGACCTGCAGTTAGACGCCTCGCACGGCATTACGCTTACTGCTGTATGGAAGTTTAAAACCATAGCGCAGGCGCAGACACGTGACAGCGACAGCGACGAGTTTGTAAATTCTGCTCTCGGCGGAACTGTTGAGGAAACCCTGATTGCCGAAGAGCTGAGAGATGAAAATATTAGTGAAACTACTCAGAATGTTAACGGCGAGGACAGAGTTGTCAATATTGAAGCCTCAGGCAGCGTCGGTGACAAAGTAATGTTTAATGCAAAGCCCGATTACACTAATGACTATATGTTTAACGGCTGGTATTGTTTTAACAGCGATACGAATGAATACGAGCTGAGAACCAAATCAACCTCAATTGCCGTTACTATTGAGGAGGGCAAGCTGGATACCTATTACGCAAGGTTTGAAAAGATAACTTTCCCTGTTATATTTTTCTATACCGAAACAGGCAATCCTGATGATTATGAATATTACGACAAAACAGAGCAAATGAAATACGGTAACTATTTTCATGAGGTTGCGGCAGGTAAAAAAGCCACTAAGCCTTCAGGCGACTCAAAACAGATTAAAACGTGGTATACAGATCCTTACGAAAGAAGCAAAGAATATATCTTTGACTTTAAAAACACTACAATAAAAGAAGAAACAAAGCTGTATGCAGGACCGTCGTTTGCTTTTAATTATTTCAATTATTTTAAAATACAAGAACCTTGGTACATCAACACTTACGGAACAGTTAAGGTTGACGGAAACTATGTGGATTTAAAGAAAAACCCCGATGTGACAGATTACAATGTGTATATGTTAAAGGGAACGCTTGGCGAAGCTACTCCGGAACCGTTAGCTATAAAAGGCAATAAGAACACTATTAAAGTCGGTAAGTCGGCAAACAGTGCAAAGCTTATATATAATACTCTGACAAATACCGGCGGAAGCTTTAACAGAGCAGGAGCAAAATTCAGCAACTTTTATTTGTTCGATATGAAAACGCCTGTCTGGGTTGTATTTGATTTTACGTACAATGGTATCAAATATACAAGCACGGTTAAAGACAGATGCCTGTATAACGACATAACTACTTATATGGCTGAGGAGAAAAACGGATACTTTACAACTTTTCCGCCTGAAACTCAGACTGCACTTCGTCAGGCACAAACTGATTTGCTGAACAGTATTCAGGATATGTATGACGCTGTTGCACCATCAGGCATTACTGAACCGAGTACGTATTCTCCTGCGGTCAGCGTAAGCGACGAGCTGACCTATGATTCGTCAACGGACGGTACTTATGGATTTTCATCAACAACAGCGATAAGAAACATTGAGCCTTGGGGCTTAAAATATTCATTTACAATTGACGGGGAAACCGTTACCGACTTTGCTGATTACGGTGCTGTTGTTTTTACAGATAATGACGGAAACATTGACAAGGAAAATTTCAGCAAAGCTGATTGGTTCAGCGACGAAGAATTAATGAGTAATTCGGTAATGTATTCAAAGTCGGCAGGAAATGTATATCTTTCCGAAGACGAAAGTGCCGTTGAAATTTATTATGTTAAAAATATGAGTGCTGTGAATTTTAACAAAAATACTTATGCAGTATTTTTTGTTACGGATAGTGCCGGCAAAACCTATTACTCAGATGTAGTTTCAAACAGCTACAACTCGGTGGCTTCGGCAGATACTTCTGATCCTGATAATGCCGCAATCAGCCGGTCGATAATTGCTTATTCAACTGCATTAATTAATTATGCTGATCTTATCAAAGAGGCAGAAGAACAAAACGGCTAATTTGCATTGTTAGGAGTGGAAATATGAAAAAAGAATACGAATCTCCGGAAATGGTTATTGAGTATTTCACTATTTCTTCTTCTGTTTGCAGCAGCGGATTTGGCTGGGAAGAAGAAGACGAAGGATATGGAGAAGGGGATGATTAATTATGAGTAAACGAAAGATGAAGATGAAAAAAAGTAATGTTATTATAACTGCCGTATTTTCAATAACAATCTTACTCGGCTTTGCTTTGATGCCTTTTGTCAATAGCTATAATGCTGCTTCAGCTACAACTCCTGTCGATGAAAACAATTATTATGCTCCGGGATTTGAAGAAGATGAAGCATTAGACGAAAACACAAAAGCAGACAGCACTGATATAAATAAATCGGAAAATCCTGCACTTCCGTCCACTGAGAATAAAAACGCACATACGTTTACGCTTATCAAATCAAATGGATTAACGAATTCATCTGTTACAGAAGCAACAACAGCTCAGGCAGGAGAATTTATGCTTGGTGATGTTGACCGTAACGGCGAAATAAGTATTGCAGACGCTACTCATATTCAGAAGATGATAGCATATCTTATTGAGCCAACCCCTGAATCAAATGCATTGGCTGATGTTAATGCCGATAATAAGGTTAATATTTTAGACGCTACACTGATTCAGATGTACTGCAGCGGATTGATTGACAGTTTTGCCGGTTCAGAACCTGCAACCGAACCGACAAATCCAATCGAAGACACCACCGCAAGTACTGAAACAAGCACATCTGTTACAGATTCTTCGGATTTGCCGCCGAAAGCACCTGTTCAAAACGGAGAATGGGGAGTATCGGTGAAAAACCTGTAAGTCAGACGTATAACAGACAGATACAGCCATACTTATTATATAAATTACACTCAACAGGGAGGCAGCTATGAAAAGAAACGATTACATTACTTGGGACGAATATTTTATGGGCGTTGCACTGCTCGCCTCAAAGCGCAGCAAGGACCCCAACACTCAGGTGGGAGCCTGCATAGTTGACTCAAACAACATCATTCTGTCAACGGGCTACAACGGCTTTCCCTACGGCTGTTCAGACGACGATTTTCCTTGGGAGCGTGAGGGCGAGGACACAAAGTACAACTACGTTGTTCACGCCGAGCTTAACGCAATTTTAAATGCAAGGGGTAAGGACTTAAAGGGAGCAAAGCTCTATGTTGATTTGTTCCCCTGCAACGAGTGTGCAAAGGCTATTATACAGTCGGGAATCGGTGAGGTTGTCTACCTCTACGACAAGTACGCTGACTCAAAGGAAACGCTCGCCTCAAAGCGTATGCTTGCCTCGGCAAACATAAAGTGCAGAAAATTCAAGTCCGAAAAAAACGAAATCGTGCTCGATTTTGACAGATAAACTATAATTTAGCGCAACGTTGACGTAGGGACACGGCGTGCCGTGTCCACA
>CAMBNE010000111.1 GCA_945868935.1 uncultured Clostridia bacterium | reverse complement strand
GAACGTGAAGTCCGTAATAACCCTCTCCGCAGAAGGACGGAATAAGCGAGGGGTGAATATTGATGATTTTATTTTCAAACGCTGAAATAACCTTACTGCCGAGAATTGTCATAAAGCCTGCAAGCACCACAACGTCGGCATTTTTGCTTTTTAAAAGCTCGGTCAGGGCGTTGTCATATTCATCAAATTCTGCAAAATCCTTACGTCTTATGACCTCTGTGGGAATATTATTATTCTCAGCACGTGTTAGAGCATAAGCGTTGGGATTTGAGGAGATTACACAGGAAATTTTTCCGTTCTTTATCTCTCCCCTGTTTTGTGCGTCGATAAGCGCTTGCAGATTTGTGCCGCCGCCCGAAACTAAAACTACAATATTTTTCATTATTCAAACACAACTCCGTCATTGCCCTCAACAACTTCGCCGAGGATTACTGCGTCTTCGCCGTTAGCCTTTAAAACTTCAAGAGCCTTGTCAGCATCTTCTTTTGCTACGGCTGTAATCATTCCGACGCCCATATTGAATGTATTGAACATATCGTGCTCGGAAATGTTGCCTACTCTCTGCATAAGCTTGAAGATAGGAAGTACGGGAATGGTGTCCTTTTTGATTTTAGCGGTGAGTCCGTCTGTGAGCATTCTGGGAATGTTCTCGTAGAAGCCGCCGCCTGTGATATGAGAAATCGCCTTTACCTTAACTTCATTAATAAGAGAAAGGATAGGCTTTACATAGATTTTTGTAGGTGTGAGCAGAGTTTCACCGAGAGGCTTGTCAAGCTCGGGGTACTCTGCGTTGATTGTCGTTTCGTCAATACCGAAGATTTTTCTTACAAGTGAAAAACCGTTTGAGTGAACACCGGAGGAACGAAGTCCGATAAGCACATCGCCTGCTTTGAGGTCTGAGCCGTCAATAAGCTTTGGCTTGTCGGCAATACCTACGCTGAATCCTGCAACGTCGTATTCGTCAAGCGGCATAAGTCCGGGATGCTCGGCTGTTTCGCCGCCGATGAGGGCGCAGCCTGACTGAACGCAGCCTTCTGCGATACCCGATACGATTTCAGCAACCTTTTCGGGGATATTCTTTCCGATTGCAATGTAGTCAAGGAAAAACAAGGGCTGTGCGCCGCAGCAGATAATATCGTTTACGCACATAGCAACGGCGTCAATTCCTATTGTGTCGTGCTTGTCAAGCAGAAAAGCAAGCTTGATTTTTGTACCGACACCGTCTGTACCGCTTACTAAAACAGGCTCCTCCATTCCCTTGAAATTCGGAGCAAACAGTCCGCCAAAGCCGCCGATACCTGAAACAACACCGTCAATTTTTGTGCGGGCAACGTGTTTTTTCATCAGCTCGACTGCTTTGTAACCTGCGGTTACGTCAACGCCTGCTGCCTTGTAACTTTCTGAAAAGCTGTTCATTGTAATCCTCCGTTATTTTTTATTTATTTTTTTAGCGTATTTATCAACAAAAATTGTTCTCGGAATTTCAGCATTGTAGCTGCCGCTGAAACAACCGTCGCAAAGGTCAATGTTTGCATTCTCTGCGATTTTTCTGACATCTTCAAGGCTTAAATATCCGAGTGAATCAGCACCGATAAGTTCTCTGATTTCTTCAATAGACAATTTATTTGCAATGAGGCTGTCTTTATCACGAATATCAATTCCGAAGTAGCAGGGGCAGATAAAAGGAGGTGAGCTTATAAGCATATGAACCTCTTTTGCACCTGCATCACGCATAAGCTTTACAATATGCTTTGACGTTTCACCTCTGACAATTGAGTCGTCGATTATTACAACGCTCTTGCCCTCTACGTTTGCTTTGAGTGCGGAAAGTCGGGTTTGCAAAAGACGCTTTTTCTTGTCCTTGCCCGTTCCTACCGTTCTGCCTATGTATTTATTTTTTACAAAGCCCATTCCAAACGGAATTCCCGATGCCTTTGCATAGCCCTCAGCGGCTATAATTCCCGAATCGGGAACACCGCATACCATATCAGCTTTTATGGGAAATTCCTTGTAAAGCAGTTCGCCTGCCTTAAAACGTGCGTTATGAACGCTTACGCCGTCAATCATACTGTCGGGACGAGCAACGTAAACGTATTCAAAAAGACAAAGCGACGTCTTTTCGGCAGTCATTCTTGCCCTGTAGCTATGGAAGCCCTCTTCGTCAATTACAATCATTTCACCCGGCTCAACGTCACGGACAAACTCTGCGCCGATACTGTCGAACACACAGCTTTCGGACGAAATGACGTAGCTGTTCTTAATCTTTCCTACGCAGAGCGGACGGAAGCCGTACATATCACGAAAGCCGATAAGACGGGTTGGCGCACAAATAACAGTGGAATATGCGCCCTTAAGCCTGTCCATTGAGCGAAGAACTGCATCCTCCAAATTATCGGTGTAGCACCTTTCGGATGCGATTACATAAGCCATAAGCTCAGCGTTGGAGTTTGACTGGAAGATTGCGCCGCCACGCTCAAGCTCTATACGGATTTCAGGGAAATTTGTGATTGAGCCGTTGCTTGCTATTCCGATTGAGCCCTCTTTATATCTTAAAACAAGGGGCTGATTTGAAGCACGGTCAAGGCTTTCGTTAGAAGTATAACGAACGTGACCGATAGCTATTTTGCCGTTTTTAAGCTTTGAAAGCGTTTTTGATGTAAACACCTCGGAAACCATACCGAGCTCCTTGACGGTTGAAAACTCGCCCTCAGAATTCACGGTAATTCCTGCGCTCTCCTGTCCCCTGTGCTGGAGTCCGAAAAGAGCGTCGTGAGTAATTGCAACGCTGTCGAGGTCATCGTCATTTCTGTAGATACCTAAAACTCCGCATTCATCGTTAAACTTATCAAGTTTTGTATCTATGTCAACAAAATTCTTAATCAAAGTTCTGCCACCTTAAGCTGCATTGCCTTGTCCTTTTCGGCAACGCCGTTTTCCATTTCTTTTTTCATATTTTCAAGCTTTTCTGCAAGCGTATCATCAGAAAGTGCAAGCATTTCTACGGCAAGAATTGCAGCGTTAGCCGCACCGTCAACTGCAACGGTTGCAACGGGGATTCCTGTCGGCATCATAACTGTGGCAAGAAGTGCGTCCATACCGTCAAGCTGCGCAGATTTGCAGGGAATTCCGATTACGGGAAGTGTAGTTTTTGCGGCAAGCACACCTGCAAGATGTGCAGCCATTCCAGCGGCTGCAATGATTACACCGAATCCGTTTTTCTTTGCGTTTGCAGAAAACTCGATTGCAGCGTCGGGTGTTCTGTGAGCACTCATAACGTGCACCTCGTACTCAACGCCGAATTCCTTTAACTTTTTGACAGCCTTTGAAACTACGGGAAAATCACTGTCTGAACCCATTATGATTGCAACTTTCTTCATAATATGCTCCTTAGTCGTGTATTTTATAGCCTGACAAGAATTAATCATACTTGCCGAGTATAACTATTATATTATATTAAAAATGCGTCGAAATTTCAATAGAATATGCCAATTATTTTAATTATCTGCAACAAATCTGGAAAATCAGCCGTAATCGCCTGAATTTCACTCTGTCGGCTGAGTTGTCAGCGAATAATCGGAACTGCTTGTTTCATACGGTCTTTCGGAAGAAATCAAGCCCTGCGAAGTGATTCCCGTTTCGTTTACGTCCTGCATATGAGGGAACAGGAAATTCATTTTATCATCGTCAAAATGCTTGTCAAGGTACTTGTCAAAGCTGTTTGAGGCAGGCATTCCGTCCTCACGCTGAGTCCAGCGGTAGGTTGCAGACACTGACATAAAGGCGTTAAACAGCATAAAGATAATAAGAAATGTTGTGATTATCGAGCCGGCACGTTTCGGAATTTTTTCAATCAGCATTGATGCCCAAGGGTAAAGATAGCGCACCCACACAAGGCCGAGAAAGCCCCAGATAAGCGCATACATAAGGTTTGTTCTTCCGTCGAGGTTAAAGGCAGTGTTGCTGTAGTCCCACGAAACAGTGCCGAAAAGCGTTTCCTGAAACCACGAGCAGAAGTATTCAAACCCTGCTCCGACTACTGCGCTGATAACAAAAATGAGCGTATCGCTGAGCTTATAGAGCTTGTACAAAACAGCTGTTAAAAAGCATGCTCCGCCGCCGTAAACGGGAATAAACGGACCGTAAACCATTCCGACACGAATTTCAAAGTGCCCCTCGGAAAACAGCGCCCAGATAGTTTCAAACAATGTGCCGAGCATTGAACCGAAAAGGAAAAGGTAAAACAGCTTTGTAAAGCAAAAACCGAATGCAAAAGGTTCTTCGTTTTTGTTTTCGTACACCTGCGTGTACTCCTTCATATTATCAGTTTTGATTTCATCAAGCTTTGCGGCAATCTGCTTTACATAAGCTGTGTTTTTCAGCTCGGGGAATGCCGAAACAAGCCTTCTTCGCATAATATTTTCAGTAAAAAGCTTATTATAGTTGCTTTCAAGCTCATCAATTTTCTCCTGCGGAACGTCGCTTCCGAGCAGGCTTGAAACACCGTTGAGTTTTTTGATTCTGTGCTGTAATCTTACAGTTGTGATTATTGAAAAAACATAGTCAATTAGAATAAGCAGGCAGATTGAAAGAACTACAATAAGGCTTACGATAAACGGAATAAGCTCTATTATCGGATTTATAATCGGAATTAATGCACCGACAAGAACTGTTCCCATAATTCCGAGTAAAAGCGAATACGGCAGGGTTATATAGCTGCCGATATTAAGCTTCATATCACTGAAATCCCAAGGCTTGAATCCAAGCGCTTTTTCGGTAAAAAAACCGATAAGGACAACAACAAGCGACAATATTACGCAGCTTCCGAAAAATAAAATAAACTTATTATCCTGAAAGTGATTCAGGGCAAGATAGCAAATTACTGCTCCAACTCCATATGACGGACAAAACGGAGAGGCAAGAAAGCCCTTGTTGTAAAATCTTTTTTCTTCAAACAGCGTTCTGATGCCGTTTATAACCCAGCCGCAGAAAGAAAAAATTACAAAATACCACAATAGATTTAAAATTAACATACCCTACCCCTTTATTATGATGTTATTTTTTGTTGTATAAACTATAATTTAGCAGTTTGTGGATTTTGGAGTGTGGAGAGTGGAGTTTTGGTCGT
>CAMBNE010000110.1 GCA_945868935.1 uncultured Clostridia bacterium | reverse complement strand
ATTGCAACATTCTTGATTATTTTTCTTATTTCGAAAATTATTTCAGCGGCAAGTATTACCTGCGCAGTTCTCTACGCACCTTATACCTTTGCAATGACTTTTATTTTTGATTACTTAAACGGCGGCGGATATTCGCTTTCGTATGTTCTGCTTTCTACCTTTGCGGCACTTGTGATAGGCGTGTTTGTTATTGTCAAGCACAAGGACAACATCAAGCGTTTGCTCAGAGGCGAGGAAAAGAAAATCACCTCCAAAAAGTCAGGCAAATAATCGGGTAATTTGCAAATTGATATTGACCTTATTTTAAATTAGAGTTAAAATATATTTGTAGAATTTGTTAACTTTGAAAGGACGATTAACAATGGCTGATTGTATTTTCTGCAAAATAGTAGACGGTTCAATTCCGTCAAAAAAGGTTTATGAGGACGATAAGATTCTTGCATTTTACGACCTTGAGCCGCAGGCTCCCGTACACGTTCTTGTAATTCCCAAACAGCACATCTGCTGTGCAAACGCAGTTGACGAGTCAAACGCAGACGTTATTGCGTATATCTTTACAAAAATTCCCGAAATAACCAAGACTCTCGGTCTTGATAACGGCTATCGAATTGTAAACAACTGCGGCGATGACGGTTGTCAGAGCGTGAAGCATATGCACTTCCACATTCTCGGCGGCAAAAAGCTTAACGGTCAGATGGCGTAAAGGGGACATAGGAAATGGGTACATATAAAATTAAAATTGCAGGACTTGAGCGTGAGCTTGAAATGTTCCCTGTAAATGATAAGCTTCAAATCGCCGCATTTATTATGTTCGGCGACGTTGAAATGACCGAAAAGGCGGCGTCTGAACTTCTCAAAATCTGCCCTGAGCACGATGTTGTTGTAACAGCCGAGGCCAAGGGTATTCCGCTTTGCTACGAAATGGCAAGACAGGGATGCAGAAATTACGTTGTAGCCCGCAAGGGCGTAAAGGTTTATATGCGCAATCCTATTCACGCAGAAGTTGATTCTATAACAACGGAAAATCATCAGAAGCTTTATTTCGGTGAGAATGACGCTGAATTTCTCAAGGATAAGAGAGTGCTTATTGTAGATGACGTTATTTCAACAGGCAACAGCTTAAAGGCGCTTGAAAACCTCGTTGAAGCAACAGGTGCAAATATCGTCGGCAAGGCGGCTGTGCTTGCTGAGGGAGATGCAAAAGACCGCAATGATATTATTTTTCTTGATGAACTTCCTCTTTTCTTTAACGAAAAGTGATACAACTGCTTTGCGGTTAAATTGAAATTATCGGATTGTTTGGATAAAGCGGTATCTAGACCATTAAGTAGATATATCGGTAACGTATCGGGACGTCAGGGATGCCGTCCCCTACGCTGATAGATGACGTAAAGTTGTATCTTGCGTAAGAATCAGAAAAATGTACGACTCCCGAGATACCGAGTTTTAGCTAATTACCGACTTATGTTACGAACTAAAAAGGATGAAATTTATGAAACGACTGTTGGCGACGGTAGGACTTACTTATCTTTCCGTGCTGTCGGTCGTTTTTTATTTTGCAAACGGCACATGTACCAATATTATAATTATATTGTCGGCACTGTCTGCGTTTGTCGGAATATTCTTTAAAGTAATTAAATATAAAATCAGAATCAAAAAATCATTTGCAGATTTATTGATTACTGTAGGAGTAACTGCGTTTGCGGCTTGTGTTGCTATATTTCTGTATTCGAATTATATTTATCAGCCGGTTATCAACGATTATTCTGATAAAGAATTAAGTATTGATGGATATATCTGCGACGAGGTTCAGCAAAACGAAAACAGTAATGTCTATATAATTTCAGCCGACAAAATTAACGGCAAAAGTGAAAACGTAAAAATAAGACTTATTTCAATAACTGACCTGCAAGCAGAGGATTTTGACCGCATAACTGCTCATTTTACTGCCGATAAAACCGAAGGAGGCTATAATCTCAGCAAAGGAATCTATCTTACCGCATTTTATGATGAGGAAACCGACAGCCTGAAATCAACAGGTGAAAAGCAGTTTTCATTATACAGTATTGCAGTCAATATCAGAAAGGCAATGAAAAACTCCCTTGACTCACTTTTACCCGAAAGCACTTCTTCACTTTGCAAGGCGGTCTTGCTCGGTGACAAGCAGGCGCTTTCAAACGATGTAAAAGACGGTTTTTCCAAAACAGGAACAAGCTTTCTGATTGTAGTTTCGGGAATGCATTTGTCAATAATTGCAGGCTTTGCTTTATTTCTTATTAAGAAAATAATCAAAAACAGATATGCTGTTGCCGCTATTATTTTAGCATTAGTGTTCATCTTTATGGCTGTTACAGGCTTCACTCCGTCTGTTGTGCGTTCGGGAATTATGCTGATTCTGACGTATTGCTCTAAAGCTGTTTTCAGACGTACTGACGGACTGAACTCCCTCGGAGCGGCGGCAATTGTGCTTACGATTTTAAATCCGTTTGCAGTCGGCGACATAGGAATGCTGTTGTCATTTTCTGCGACGTCAGGAATAATTCTGTGGGCAAACAAAATTGCAGGTTATTTATACCGAAAGCTTCACCTGAAAGGAAAACATAAATTAATCAAAGGCGCAATAAATCTGATTTCTGTTTCGGTTTCGGCTTCACTCTGGGTAATTCCGATTTCAACAGTTGCATTTCATAGGGTTTCACCCTTTGTTGTTTTTACAGCGTTCTTTGCCGAGCCGCTTGTATCGGTTGTTCTGATTTGTGCAATGCTTGCGTCACTTTTATATCTTTGCCCTGTAATTTCGTTTTTGGCTTATCCTTTTGCATTTGGTGCAGATATTTTCGGAAAGCTCCTTTTGAAGATAATTTCACTCTTTGCCTCAATCCCTTATTCCCGCGTAAATTCCGACAAGCCGTATTTTTACATCTGGCTGATTTTTACTGTATTGCTTGTGATAATCGGCTACGCAATTAAGGCAAAGGGCTTTTACGTGCGCTGTGCCGTCACCGCCTCGGCAGTAGTGCTTACAGTCGGCTGGGCAGTTTATGCGATAATCGGAAGCAACACTGCAACGCTGAAAATCTACAATGTCGGCAGCGGCGTAACCGCTTCGGTCGAGTGCGGCAGTAACATTTCGTTTATCTCCTGCGGAGGCACAAACAGCAGTGCTTATCAGATAATTGAAGATATTTCAGGGGATTTTTCGTCAATTGACAGCGTTATAATTCCAAATATGAAATTAAAATATTCTAAATATCTTCCTCAACTGCTATCGGAATTTGACGTATCAAATATTTTGGTATATGATAATAACGACGATAAAAAACTGCTTGATAAATACGGCGGCATAACAGATACATTCAGCGGTGACTGTCATTTTACGATAAATCTCAATCCGCTTACCACTCTTGACGTGATTAATATAGATACGGTTACATATCAGTATCTGAATATAAACGGCAGTACGGTTTTGTTTGTTCCGAGCAAGTCGGATATTGCAAAGCTACCCGAAAATTACAGAACGTGCGATTATCTTCTTGTTGATTCAAACGTTAAAAACAGCGACTTGCTTTCCTGCAAAAACGTGATTTTTTCGGGGGATAAAAGCCTGCTCGAAAGCAGACATAGTTCTATTAAAGAAATAAGCGATAATATTTATACAACCTCAAACGGTGTTGCGGAGGTTGTGTTCAGCGGAGGTTCAAATGTCAAAGATAAGTGAATCTGAACTCAAAAAGCAAATAAAATCAAAACATTTTTCACCGATTTACGTAATCTACGGTACAGAGCAGATGTTTGTGCGCCGTTATTCTGAACAGCTTGTAAATGCCGTAACGGGAAAAACACCCTCGGATTTTAACTTCCATAAATTCAGCGGCGATATTAACCTTGACGATTTTGCGGCGTCAATTCAGATTGTTCCGTTTATGA
Organism: uncultured Clostridia bacterium; assembly: GCA_945868935.1. Classification (GTDB taxonomy): domain Bacteria; phylum Bacillota; class Clostridia; order Oscillospirales; family Acutalibacteraceae; genus Ruminococcoides. Next base: position 1,277 of record CAMBNE010000110.1, on the reverse strand, counting down.
GCGAGTATAACTGTGTTTTTGTTTCGGACATATTTTTTGACAATATGGACGCCGATTCGCTCGCACGTTTTAAGGAAATAACCGACAAAACGGTTGATACAACGGTGTTGATAATTTCAATGCCGACCTATGTGCCGACAAAAAACAGCGCCGCTTTCAAATCGCTTATAAAAAGGGCAGAGAAAAACGGCTCGGTATGCGAATTCAACAAGCTCAATCAGTCAATGCTCGAACGATATGTTGCAAAGTGGGCAAACGAAAACGGAAAGATGATTTCACACCTCAACGCCTCAAAACTGATTTCTTACTGCGGCGACGACCTTAATCTTCTTAAGAATGAGCTTGCAAAAATCTGTGCCTATGCACAGGGCGAGGAGGTCACTTCGCAGGATATTGAAAAGCTCGCAACGCAAAATCTTGAAACAAAAATATTTGCACTATCCGATGCAGTCTTAAACGGCAACGGCGACAAGGCTTTCAAAACGCTCGATTTGCTTTTTTACCAGCAAGAGGAGCCTGTTATGATGCTGTTTGTGCTGTCAGCTTCTTACGTTGATGCGTACAGAATCAGAGTGGCAGACGAGTGCGGAGTGTTCAAAGATGACGTTGCAAAGGATTTTGATTACAAAAACAGAGCATTCACACTTGAAAAAGCACGTAAAGCGACAGCTAAAGTTTCAACAGAGGCGTTGCGAAAAAGCCTTGACTTGCTTGTTGAAGCCGATGAAAAGTTCAAAAGCACGTCTGTTAACGAAAGGCTATATATGGAACAGCTTATAGCCCAACTGTTGCTTGTCGCAAAGGAGGGCAGGATTTAGTTGCTGAAAATAAAAGAGGCTGTAATTGTCGAGGGAAGATATGACAAAATCAAGCTTTCCTCGTTAATTGACGCACCGATAATCGAAACAAACGGCTTTCGTGTGTTTTCCGATAAGGAAAAGCAGAACCTTATACGTAAGATTGCCGATGCAAGAGGAATCCTTGTGCTGACTGACAGCGACTCTGCAGGCTTTGTTATCCGAAATTTTCTGAAGGGTGTTGTTGATAAATCAAAGATAAAGCATTGCTACATTCCTCAGATTGCGGGCAAGGAAAAGCGCAAGGCGCAAAAAGGCAAGGAGGGAATTCTCGGAGTTGAAGGCGTCGGCGATGAAGTTATTATCAATGCCATCTGCAAAAGCGGAGCAACAATAATCGGTGAAAATAATATAAGAGAAAACGAAATCAAAAAATCAGATTTATTTTATCTCGGACTAACGGGAGTAGAAAACGCCGAT
>CAMBNE010000109.1 GCA_945868935.1 uncultured Clostridia bacterium | reverse complement strand
TTACCTTCTGATAAGCGCAGTTCTAACTGCTGTAATTCTGATATTAGGTATGATAGTGTTCAATCAGGTAGAAAAGAATTTTATTGATACGGTCTGAAAAATGAGAGAAAATTGTGTAATTAAAACCGAAAATCTTACAAAAGAATATAAGCTCGGAATAATCGGCTCAGGAACATTAAGGCACGATTTGCAAAGCTGGTATGCCCGAAAAAGGGGAAAAGATGACCCTAATCTAAAAATCGGTGCGAATCAGTACAGCTCAGGCGACCGTTTTCTTGCACTTGATTCCCTTGACATTGAAATTGACAGGGGAGAGAGAGTAGGAATAATCGGTGCGAACGGAGCAGGAAAGTCAACCTTTTTAAAGCTTTTATCCAGAGTTACTTCTCCGACAGACGGTGAAATCAAGTTCAGAGGCAGAATTGCAAGTATGCTTGAAGTAGGAACAGGATTTCACGGAGAGCTTACGGGCAGGGAGAATATTTATCTCAACGGTGCAATCCTCGGAATGAACAAAGCCGAGATAACAGAAAAAATTGACAAAATCATTGAATTCTCCGAGTGCGAGAAGTTTATTGATACTCCCGTAAAACGCTATTCTTCAGGAATGTTCGTAAAGCTTGCCTTTGCCGTAGCCGCTCACCTTGACGCTGAAATTCTCATAATGGACGAGGTGCTTGCAGTGGGTGATATGCAGTTTCAGAAAAAGTGTATTGCTAAAATGCGTGAGCTTGCATTGAATGAAAACCGTACTGTACTTTACGTTTCTCACAATATGAACACAATAAGGGAGCTTTGCAGCAGATGCATTGTACTTGATCATGGCAAGAAAATTTTTGACGGCGACGTTGAAAACGCAATCAAAATTTATCTCGGCGGAGAGCAGGACGATTTTGCTTTCTATGACTATAACGGTAGTCATAAAGAGCCTTGCAAGCGTAATGACATTGAGCTTTTACGTGCAGGCTACTATGGCAAGACAGATAATTTGTTTTATAATGATGAAATAATGCCGCTTGAGCTTGAATGGCAGAATAACGAGGATATTGATAATCTTTGCTTGCGTGTTGAGGTAAGTGATTTCAGGCGTTTTCCTGTTACTGCTTTTGTTATTGAAGATTTTTATTCGGGCAAAAAGGGCGAAAAAGCATCTATGCGTTTTAAAATCAATATTTCCCGAATTGCAAGAGGCGGATATTACACACGCTATGTTTTTTACAACAGAAAAAGCGATACTCTGCCGTATGAAAGCGTTGAAATTGCGGCAGGACTTCGTTTTCGCAAAAGGATGCCCGAACAAAACGGCAATCGCTGGCAGAAAGCGTGGGGAAGTGTAATTATGGACGAAATAGAGCTTGACAATACAAATTAACAGATACATAAAATTAACGGCTGTTCACTATCAAAGCGAACAGCCGTTTAAATTTATTCGGATTTTATTCGATTCCGAGAAGTTCTTTTGAAGATTTTACAAGGGATTCGCAGATTGCCTCTGCATCTGCTTTGTCAGAACCGACAGCAGTAATATAGAGCTTTATTTTTGGTTCTGTGCCGCTCGGACGGATAATAACAGCGTTGTCACCCTCAAGGTTGAGTGAAATAACATTTGACTTAGGAAGATTGATGTCGCTGTCTTTACCTGTTGTAATGTCAGTTTCTTTCTTAAGTAGGTAGTCGCAAACCTTTACAACCTTATATTTATCAACAGCTTCGGGCATATTTTCCCTTACGCTGCTCATAATGTCAGACATTTTCTGCATTCCTGCAGCACCTTCAAATTCAAACGAGTAGGTTTTGTTGAGATAATAGCCGAATTCCTCGTAAAGACCGTCAATTACTTCTGCAAGCGACTTGCCCTGCTTTTTGTAGTAAGCCGCCATTTCACAAACGAGCATAGAAGCAACAACAGCGTCCTTATCTCTTACATAGGTGCCTGAAAGATAACCGTAGCTTTCCTCAAAGCCGAAGAGGTAACGGTTTTCTTCGTGATTTTTTTCAAGATTTAAAATAATTTCACCGATATACTTAAATCCTGTAAGAACATTTTTAAGCTCGCATCCGTATTTTTCGCAGAGCTTGTTAATCAGCTTTGTTGTAACAATTGTTTTAACAACAACGGGGTTTTCGGGAAGAGTTCCGTTTGCCTTTTTGCAGGAAAGAATGTAATTTGTAAGCATTACTCCGTCCTCATTACCTGTAATCAAACGGTAGCTGCCGTCATAATCCTTGACTGCAATACCTACTCTGTCAGCGTCGGGGTCAGTAGCAAGCAGAAGGTCGGGCTGTTCTTTTTCACAAAGCTCAAGACCTTTTGCAAGAGCTTCTTTGATTTCGGGGTTGGGGTAGGGGCATGTTGTAAAGTTGCCGTCCGGGAGCTCCTGCTCCTTAACAACAGTAACATCTGTTACGCCGATTCTTGCAAGAATTTTTCTAACAAGCTTGTTGCCTGCACCGTTAAGCGGAGTGTAAACAACCTTTAAATCAGCGTCTTTGCAGATTCCGGGATTGACCTGCTGTTCCATAACCTTGTCAAGGTATGTTTCAAAAACGCTTTCGTCAACATATTCAATCATACCTGATTCTAAAGCTTTGTCAAAGTCAGCAGTCTTAACGTCATTAAAAATATCGAGCTTGCAGATTTCGTCATATACGGCTGTAGCGGCAACATCAGTCATCTGACAACCGTCCTCGCCGTAAGCCTTATAACCGTTATATGCAGCAGGGTTGTGGCTTGCAGTTACCATAATGCCTGCCTGACACTTAAAGTAACGTACAAGATATGAAAGTACCGGAGTAGGCTGGAGCTCTTTTGTAATATAAACCTTGATGCCGTTTGCAGCAAGTACTCTTGCAGCCTCAATCATAAACAAATCAGCTTTAATTCTGCTGTCGTGAGAAATTGCAACAGCACCCTTGCCGTATTTGTTAAGAATATAGTTTGCAAGTCCCTGTGTAGCCTGACGTACAACATAGATATTCATTCTGTTTGTACCTGCGCCTATAATGCCACGCAGACCTGCAGTACCAAACTTGAGCGAAGTGTAAAAACGCTCGTAAATCTCATTTTCATCATTTTTTATGCTTTCGAGTTCAGCAATTAAGTCTTTATCTTCTACAGCATTCTTACACCATTCATTATATGCTTTCATAATTTCCATAATAATACCCCCAAGAATAGTTTTAGGTATATGCTCGCAAATATCTGAAAACCCTTTATTTTCAGATTAAGCACTATTAAATATACCATAAAACAGAAAAAATTACAAGTTTTATATTGCCGATAATTAAGTGTGACAGCTATATATTTTAGTTAATTTTCTCAAGTTTATAGCTGATTTCATTCTCTTCAAAGGAATATCCGTATGAATAGGCGTCATTATAGATGTTTGTGAAATCCCATTGTGAGTCTTTAGGAATATATATGTATTTCGGAATTTCTTCAGGATTAACGCTGTAGTAGGTTTTTAATCTTTCAACGCTTGAAGGGTTTTCACCCGAAATCCATGCCGATAATGTTCCGTATGGGAAATCCACCGCAAGATAACACCATGTTTTCGCCGTAAGGAAAAGAATTTTATCCTTCGGTTTGTTTTTATAATACTGTAAGTCACTGTAAATCTGTTCATAGGCATTACAGTTATTCACATTTGTGTATATTCCCTTTGCAGGACCGTTCTGAATCTGAGCAGTGAGGTTACTCGTGTTGCATGATTCCCAGAAGCAGTGCTCAGCCTTGACAGTAATCTGAAAAGCACCCTGTAGGAAAATCATAAATGCAACAAAAAGGAAGCTTCCTCTTTTTACCCAGACAGCATATTCTATATTATCCTGTGACGTTTTCATTTCTCTTAAAAGCTGTGCAAGGAATACGTAGCTTGCAATATTTGAAGCAGTTATTACCATTGAAATTACGTAGAAATACTGGTTTGACGAGAAACAAATTGCAAACGAATAGATTATGCCGAGTACAAACAGACTTGCAAAAAGCGGTTTTGGTTTGTTTTCGCAAAGAATATACGACGTAATTCCTATGAAAATCAGCGGGAACATAATCGCATTGTAGGTTGAGTACGTAAGCTGAGGAAGCAGCAATACATAACAGAAAATAACAATTGCTGTTGTAACAATAAGGTAAAGTGAGCGGTGATATTTGCGCTTGCGGTCAATAATCATAATAATAATCATCGCAAGATAGCTGAACAACGCAATTTTAAAGTGGCTGTGGCAGTTGTAGATTGAATTAAAGTACATACTGAACCTTGTACCAAGCGCAATCTGCGGATGCTCAGGATCGGTCATAAGGTAGGGGAGATAATCAATAATTTCCTTAATGCTTACCCTTGTAAGCGCAAAAATCAGAAATACAGCGGCAAGGGCAAAAATTCCTATACTGAAAAACAGGAAAGTCTTGCCTGTGAATAGTTCGCTCTTAAGGATAAATTTAGTGTCCCTGTTTTTGATAAAAGTATGAATCAGCACACATATTCCGTAAAGTATATATGCAACTGCAAGGTACGGACAGCACAGCACTGCTGCGGCAAACGCAACTCCGCTTACAATAAGAGGAAGCTTCTTTTTATAGCTTGCCGTTCCCATAATTACGCCTGAAAGTGTAACAAAGTCAAGTCCCATAGTGTTATAGCTCATAGCCATAATATCATATGGTGTATATATGAAGTAAAGAACCGATGCAAAAACAGAAACGTATCCGTATTTTCTGATTCTCAAATAAATAATAACAGATACGGTAGCGTGGAAGAGAATATAAAGCACCCTTGCAGCAAGAATAATCCCCTCGGTAGAGCCTGTAACCGTAGTGAAAAGCCATACAAAAGGCATAAGAAGAAATCCCGACATCTGCGATAGATGCCATTCGTCTTTTATCAGTGCATCACCCATATTAAATCTTTGAGGAACAGTAAGGTAAAACGCCTCGTCGTTTCCGCCAAAGCCGAAAACGCACTTCCAGAATGCAAATATCAGTCCGCCTGCCATAAGCGCAATAAACAGATAATCCTGCCATTTGTATTTATCAGCTCGCTGACGCTGCGCTTTGATGAACCCTACAAGCTTTTTAAAGAGTATCTGAATATATTTTGCAGCAATATTCATTATTGCAGATGCCAGCATTGAGCACACAAAAACAATCGGAACCGCTACAAAATAAAACGGAAGTCTGTCTGTCATAGGATTTATTTTTGCATTAAGTACAGGATAAACGAGCAT
>CAMBNE010000108.1 GCA_945868935.1 uncultured Clostridia bacterium | reverse complement strand
CGGTAGCTGATTCCCATTACACCGGGGTCATCGTCCGAGCCGGGATGCTCGGGCGGATTTAAGGGTCTGTTATCCTTGTCAAACAGCAATGCAAAATCGTGAACAAACATCGCAAACTCTCGGTATGAGCTTCCGTCGGCTCTTTTTATTACGGCATTTGCTCCGCTTTTTAAAGGTCTGCCGTTCTTGGGATTGAGGAAAACCGAGCCGGCAGGCTCAACTATCAGCGCACCGAATAAGCCGTGCTGTTGATGAGAATTTGCAAACAAATGGTCGTGGAAGAATACCGTATTAAGCTCTTCGTTTGCGTTGAATCGTTCTATCAGGGTTTCATATTTTCTTGCACCTGCAATATTATTCCAGCCGTTAGCCGCACCGTCCGACACAATCGTGTCAAACTTCACAAGATGAATGTGGAAGCCTGCAATATCCGTCAGCGTCCTGAGCTGGAACGGACTTTCTTCGATATAATCGGGCAGGAAATTTGTCATTCTGATTTCTATGCAATCTCCTGCGTTCGCTCTTATCACGAGCGGCTGAGGTCTGATTTTACCGCTGTTCACCTTTTCAAGATAATTATCAAGCGTGCCGTGCCTTTCTATTTCTTCCTTCATCACAAAAAATCTGCCCTGCGGGTCGTGCCAGCCGTAACGGTTATACACAACATCAGCTTGTACTATAGCCAGTTCAAACACCTTTACATCCTTACATTCTTTACATGGGCAGGTTTCCGAATACAGCGCACCCGGAGCAAAATCCGGAACAAAGTTTGCAAGCTCCAACGGCGTCGGAAAAATCTTGTTTTCACCGTTTTTATCTAAAACTCCAAGCGGCGGCTGCAGCGGTCTTTCACCGTATTCTCCGTTTATAAAATTCGGATATCCGGGATGAATAAGGTCTTTTTCAGGCGGACAAGGTCTGTCCTTCAGTGGAATTAACCTTTCAATCGGCGTACCGTCGGGATATACTCCCGTACCGTCCTCAAGTCTGTCAAATATTCTCCAGAGCGTCCACATACCCTCGTGAAAATGCGGATACAGGTGACAATGAAAAATTGCGTCGCCTATCATTTTTGTAAAGCTTCCTGCGCCGTAGAGAATATCAAGAGTATAACATTCCTGCGGACTTATTGAGATAGAGTCGATGATTGTAGATTTCGGGTCATCAGGCTCAAGCCTCCACTGATGATTGTGCAGATGAAAAACGTGTGTTTCCTTTACTCCGCCGTGAATGAGCCTTATTTTTGACGGGTCGCCCACATAAGCTCTCAGAATCGGAGGTGCAGGGTCGCCGTAAGACCACGAGCTCATTGAAATATCTTCATCTGTAACGCCCTCGTGCATATGCCCAAGCGGCAAGCGGTTTCGCATAGGCTCGGAACGGTAGCTTATGCCTGTAGTGCCGTTCGGGAGTCCCGTATGGGGGTCAACAGGCTGTTTTCAGTCCTTGTTCTTTATTTCAAGCTCGTCGTGAAAAAACACTGCATATTCTCTGAACGACGGCTCGGTTGGATTATAAATATCAGCAAATAAGCCGCTTTCAATTGCTTTACCCGAAACAGGGTCAAACCAGCTTGACTGCGGCTTTTCAACTATAATTGCTCCGAACAAGCCGTGCACATTCGTACCGTCCTCGTCGCTTCTCATATCGCCCATATCGGAAAATAGATAAACTCCCTCTTTTTCCGCATACCATTTGTAGCTGATAAAATCTCTTGTGGTGGTGTCGGGGTTATAGCCGACCTCTGCACCGTCGGAGGTCAGAACGTTATATTTAAGACCCTGAACGTGGATAGACGCTCTTCTGTCAAGCTTATTATAAAAGTTAACCTGAATTTCATCACCTTTATTTGCCCTTAACACAAGAGGCTGAACATCCTTGTATGGCTGCGGAGGATTCAGCGAAAATCTTTCTCTTGCTTCACGCTGAATACGCTCGGAATCCTTTTTCAGAACATACATCATTCCGTTAGGGTCATAGTCGCCGTATTTATTATAAACTATCGGTATAGATATCGCTTCAATATCAAAAACTCTAACGCAATCAGATTTTGGATAATCTGATAATTCTGTCATAAATTTTAATACTCCTTTCATTTATTATTCGAAATAATAGATTATTTCATTATAATAATATGAAAGTTTACGGGATGTGACACAAGCAAAAATTCAGATATCCTGCTTTGCAAAATAACTGAGAATTTTAATTATGAACTGCCAACACAAGTATGCAGAAAATATGCCGAAAAATATTCAGGATTCAATCAGGTATCAGTATAATCCTTGACATCTGTACCTAATTAATAAAACGCTTCATAAAAAGCAAAAAAGCCCGATTAAATCGAGCTTTTTTCGGGCGACATCTTTTTTGTTACCCTCTTATGGTACGGTTGTTCATAACGGACTTAAAACGCAAGAGAAAAAACTGCAAAAAATAGGAACCTCAACTACGTAAATTGCGTGTCGAGGCTCTCGATTGTCAATAGGTTTCGAAAGAGATGTCACATCTGACGCGAGAAATCAGCTTAAAAAAAGAATGCCCCGTACGCCATCTGCGTGTCGAGGCACTCGACTGGTGCGAGTGTTCATAACGGACTTATGAAAAATTCAGGTTTTATCGGCAGTTACACACATTTCTCACTCGCACATTTGTGATTAATTCAATTTCTTCCTATAATATGAATACAATATTCAGTCGAGGAGGAAAAGACTATGAGAAATCCCAAATATCACATTTACTTAACGCCCGATGAACGGCACTCAGTCATCAACAGCCTGATTGATTTGAGGAACGACCTCATATTACAGGGCAAGTACACTGATATTATTGATGAGCTGTTAATCAAGCTTACGAAAGCTAAAGTAAAGAAGATAAAGGTCAAGGAGGTATAATTATGGCTACAAAGATTTCATACACGCAACAGGGAGATTACTTGCTTCCTGATTTAAAGTTGCCCGAACAGCCAAAGGTTGAAATAGGGATTTGGGGCAAGCGGCATTTGCGATACCTCAAAAATCATCATCCTATCATTTACACCAACCTGCTGACGAGCTGTAAGCTCACCGCATATCTTGCCGACATTGATGAGCAGGCAGAGGATATGTTCTTTAGGTTAGTAAATCAACTCGCAAAGCAAGAAGGAATCAACGAAAAGCTCAAAGCTGAGAATCAAATGCTGTGGGTAGCTCGAATGAATAACATACGCAATCGTGCAGAAGAAATAGTTTATCAAGAGATGATTTACAAATTTTGAAATAACGGCTGATGCAGTCACGATACTGCATCAGCCGTTACACAGTCTGAAGGAACATTACAAATTAATAAATAAAATGGCATCATAGCTCGATAGCGACTTAGTCAACTTCTTCATCTGATACTATTTCCATAAAGTCATCGTAAGTAATACATTGAATACCTAACTCATCACAAATATTAGGTAATTGAGCTGAATGTGGTTTGTGTTTCTCTTCGGTAACAACAATTCCGCTTAATGCCTTTGCTTTCGCTGCAATGTAAGGATCTGCGGACGGTCGGTTATTTATAATGTTCTTTGTATGGATACTTTCCCTCATTTTGGGTTTCTGAAATAAAACTCGTATTATTTGGGATTCTTCATTTGTCGGTGCAAGAAACATTTTTTTATTGGCTTTCAGCCATTGCAAATTATCATTTTTATCGTCATAACGAGCACTTAACTCGTTATAGCATTCATCAACTGATTGATATATTCCTTTTTGAATTCCGTTTTCAAATGCTTGCCACACTGGTTTAAAATAGACTCCTTTTTTCGGAAAATGATCAAGGAGTTTCCGGAAAATATTAGTGTCAAGTATGTATACCATCATTTATTCCCCCTAAAATATGCAGCTTCTAATTGGGGAAGATGATCCACCTTGCTGTTTAACATTTCGCTTGCACGGAAACTGTCTATTTTACCGGAATATAGCTGCTTGAATACATCACCAGTGTATGAAGATCCTAAATAAGCGAGTTTGGTAAAATAATAATTACCTCCAGATGAGTTCTCACCGTTTTTCTTATTTTGATTTCTAATTGCATCACCGTAGAAGGTTTCTTTTAGTGATTCATATTCTTTAGGAGTGATGATTTTCAGTGTCCATAGTTTATACATTATCGCTTCTTTGCTAACAGAATAAAGAGTAGATAATTCAGCTATTCTGTGATCATCAATATCCTTTTTAGATAGTTCAATTTTGAAATCGTCGGTGGGAACTAAGAATTCGTTAGCAAACGTATCGCAGTTTTTTTCTGTTACAGACTGAGATCCATCAAGATACTTATAATAGTCGTCTCGGATTATTTCGGCACCACTGGTGTTAGATACTAAATGATAGAACTCGTGGAACAATGTAAAAATCTGTCGTGCAAAAGACATAGAGTTGTTAATGAGGATCACAGGAAACAAATCATCATTGATACATAGTCCCGATACATTGTTATCTTTGAACGAATCCTTAAAAACATAGATTCCTAATTCGTAGAATTTTTCTCTATATATTTCAAAAACAACCTTAGTGTTTTTTCTGCCCTTTTGAGCAGAAAGTGGAAACACCATAATGTTACGCAGGAAATTACATAACTGCTTAGTTTCAGTTGGAATTGTCGCACGATTCTTAAAAATACAATTTGAGGTTTCATACAGTTCCATAAGATTTAGCTGGTATGCTTTAGCTTTTTCAAGTTGTATCATCACATTCTTGCTAAACCCATCAACTACTGTATCCGGTAATGTGCGTAGATCTCCCTTTATAGGAGGAATGTTCGGAGGTTCAGAAAAGAAAAAAACAGCTGATGGTTTACGAAATACATCGCTGATTTTTTTGAGCTTTGCGTATGTAGGAAATTCAGCTCCGGATTCCCAAGCGGAATACTTTTCAGTACTAACCCCTATAGAACGAGCTGCTTCTTCCGGAGACATATTATAAAACTCTCTTGCCCAACGTATTATATTGCCGTTTACGCCGCTTAGTTGTTCAGCCAATTATCTCACCTCATTTCATATTGTTTTAAAGGACATTATTTAGTCGACTTTTATATGATATGTTTTTACATAGTATAGACCAAACTTTTTTATTCTAAGGCTAATCCACAGTGGAATAGTTCGTTAATTGATCTTTGAATCTCTATATCGCTTAGACCATAATTTTTTAACTGCATTGCGTATACAACATACTCCAGAAACATTAAATCTAACAATGACAATCCTATAAAATCTTTATCTAAATCGACGTTAGAAAAGTGATGTCGGTGTTCTGGAAGTCTG
>CAMBNE010000107.1 GCA_945868935.1 uncultured Clostridia bacterium | reverse complement strand
ATGCCGAAACCGACAGAATGGGAATTGCGCACCATTCAAATTATCCCGTCTGGTACGAGGTAGGCAGGTCTGATTTTATAAAAATGTTCGGCACAAGCTACACTGAAATGGAAGAGGCAGGGGTTATGACTCCGCTGAGAAATCTCAACTGCCACTTCAAGCTCCCCTCCTGCTACGAGGACGAGCTGATTATCCGCACGTGGTGAACGGCTATGACAGCCGCAAGAATTGAGTTTTCCTACACGGTAAAGCGCATTGAGCCGGACGGCAGTGAAACCGAGCTTGGTTACGGCTCAACAGAGCACGGTTTTGTCGATTCAAAAACCTTCAGACCCTGCAATGTCAAAAAAAGACTCCCTGATTTGTTTGAGAAAATTAATAATAATATAAAGCACTTTTAACAGTGTGGAGTTTGGAGTGTGAAGTGTGGAGTTTCGGTCGAGCGGATAGGTTGTAATAATAAAAAGGTTTATTGCCCGAACTTATTTATATGCGGCTAAAGCCGCAAAGATTGATTTTTTATAATTATTAAAAATAGTTAATAATGTATCAATAAAATTCAGTAAACGAACCCTTCCAAGCCACACACACTATTACAAATTCGGAGATTTGTGTGTCGAGGCACTCGACCGACCCTTAACTCCACACTCCACTCTCAACACTCCACACTAATAAAACAGCCGACTTAAAAATTAAATTCGATTTATATTCGAGGTAAAAAATGGATAATGAACGAAATGAACAATTGAATAATGCAAAAATTATTGACGTAGATTTGCAGAATGAAATGCGCAAGAGTTTTCTTGATTACTCAATGAGCGTAATCGTTGCCCGTGCGCTTCCCGACGTTCGTGACGGCTTAAAGCCTGTTCACAGACGAATTCTCTACACAATGTACGAAAGAGGTCTTGAGCCGTCCAAACCCTACCACAAGTGCGCCGATACGGTAGGTTCTGTGCTCGGTGCGTATCACCCTCACGGCGACGCTTCCGTTTACGACGCTATGGTTCGACTTGCTCAGGACTTTTCAATGAGATATATGCTCGTTGACGGTCACGGTAACTTCGGTTCTGTCGACGGCGACCCGCCTGCTGCTTACCGTTACACAGAGGCGAGAATGAGCAAAATCTCTATGGATATGCTCACCGACATTGACAAGGACACCGTTGATTTTGTTCCGAACTACGACGACCGACTCAAAGAGCCTGTTGTACTGCCCAGCCGTTTCCCGAATCTTCTTGTAAACGGCTCAAGCGGTATTGCCGTCGGTATGGCTACCAACATTCCGCCGCACAACCTCGGCGAAACAATCGACGCAGTTTGTATGCTTATCGACAATCCCGATGCAGAGGTTGCCGACTTAATGGAGTGTATGCCCGGTCCCGACTTCCCGACAGGCGGCATTATTATGGGCAGAAGCGGAATCCGTGCCGCTTACGCAACCGGCAAGGGCAGAATTACCGTTCGTGCAAAGACGGAAATTGTCGAGGGTAAGAACGGCAGATTCAAGATTATCGTTACCGAGCTTCCGTATCAGGTCAACAAGGCAAGGCTTATCGAGCACATTGCCGACCTCGTTAAGGAAAAGAAAATGGAGGGTATTTCAAATATTGAGGACCACTCCGACCGTCAAGGTATGCACATTGAAATCGACATCAAGCGTGACGCTTCACCTCAGATTGTGCTTAATCAGCTTTTCTCGTACACTCAGCTTCAGGTGACCTTCGGCGCAATTATGCTTGCAATTGTTGACGGAGAGCCTAAAATCCTTACGCTCAAGGAAATGCTCAAGTGCTACATAGATTTTCAGGAGGACGTAATCCGCCGCCGTACCGAGTTTGATTTAAAAAAGGCTCAGGACAGAGCGCATATCCTCGAAGGTCTTAAAATAGCAATCGACTTTATCGACGAGGTAATCGAAATCATCAGACACAGCAAGGATTTGCAGAGTGCAAGAGCTTCTCTTATGGAGCGTTTCGGTCTTGACGAGGTTCAGGCACAGGCTATTGTTCAGATGCGTTTAGGACAGCTCACAAATATGGAGCGTGCCAAGATTGAGGACGAAATTGCCGCATTACAGGCAAAAATCAAGGAATTTACGGAAATCCTTGCAAGTGAAACAAGAAAGCTTGAAATTGTCAAGGACGAGCTCCTTGCAATCAGAAATAAATACGCCGACCCCAGACGTACCGAAATCTGCTCAGTCAGCGGCGAGGTTGACATAGAGGACCTTATTCCGCAGGAGGAGTGCGTTTTAACACTCACACAGTTCGGCTACGTAAAGCGACTTTCGGTTGATACCTACAAGATTCAGCGCAGAGGCGGCAGAGGCGTTTCGGGTATGTCACGCCGTGAAGAGGACGTTGCAACCGAAATGTTCATCATCAATTCACACGACTATGTGCTGTTCTTTACCGACAAGGGCAGAGTTTACAGACTGAAATGCTACGAGGTTCCCGAGGGTTCAAGGCAGTCAAAGGGCATTAATATCGCAAATCTTCTGCCGATTTCGCCCGACGAAAAGGTAACCTCAATGATAAGAGTGCCCGAGTTTGACGAGGACAAGTACCTGATTATGGTAACACGTCAGGGCATAATCAAGCGTATCGCACTCAATGCGTACAACACTGCACGTAAGGGCGGACTTATTGCGCTCGAGCTTAACGAGGGCGACGAGCTTGCGTGGGTAAGAATGACCGACGGCAATCAGCAGGTTATCGTTGCAACCAAGAAGGGCGTTGCTATCCGCTTTAATGAAACCGACGTGCGTGAAATGGGCAGACAGGCAAGAGGCGTAAAGGCTCTCAAGCTCAAAGAGGGCGACTGCGTTGTCGGAATGAGCGTTGTGCGTGAGGGCGGACTTGTGCTGACCGTTTCCGAAACAGGCTACGGCAGACTTTCAAGCCCCGACGATTACCGTGTTCAGAGCCGTGGCGGTAAGGGACTTACCAACTACCACGTTGAAAAGTACGGCGACGTTGCCGCAATCAAGGTTGTTGACCTCGACGACGATATTATAATCATCTCGCAGGAGGGCATAATCATCAGAATTGCCGCAGAGTCAATCAGAGTATGCTCACGTCCGTCAAAGGGCGTTACCGTTATGAAGGTAAACGGCGACGACAAGGTTGTTACAATCGCACGTGCACCGCACGAATCGGAGGAAGAAAATTCCGAAAATCCGAATGAAACGGAAGAAACTGCACAGGATAATTCCGTTGAGCAGGAAACAAAAGACAAAGAATAAATACAAAGGGCGGATTTTATCCGCCCTAATCGTTATAGCAATTAATTAAGTGTGAATCACCCATAATCTACCTTTAACAAAGGGAATCATTTTGCGGTGGAGAGATTCAAATAGTGTTATTTAAGTAGGGGGATAAAATGGATTGGTATTTGATTTGTTTAATAATTATACTTTTTCTTGCAACTGCTTTATATTGTATTTTTCATAATCCTTACAAATATCCTTATAAAGAGATTAAATTAGATATATCACGTAAACGAAATGTGCAGTTTATAGATGAAATTGATAGATATTTGTGCAAATATTTAATGACCGTATTCAATAACCATTATCAATATGTTCAAGAATGGAAGAAAAAAACGGAAGAAAAGATTTCAAAGTCACTACTCAAAGATTATAGAAAAAAACAGTACTTAGAAGTAATAGATGATGAGCATATGTTTATCTTTTTACTAACAAAGGAACAGACTCGATATAGACAAAAAAACTATGTAAAAACGTCATATAAGGTTGAAGTTGAAGTTGATAGAGAAGCATACAGTTATAGACAAGTGGCAGAAAGATTTAAATTACTTTCGGAGATTGATTTTCAATGCACCTTGAATGAATATTATTCTAAAAATCAAAGAAAATTAATGACAAAAGAATTGAAAGAGCGCATTAAGAAAAGAGATAATTATACTTGTCAAATATGCGGTAAATATATGCCGGATGAAGTGGGATTACATATTGACCACATTATACCTGTTTCAAAAGGCGGAAAATCAATTCCTTCAAATTTGCAGGTGCTTTGTTCTAAATGTAATGGAAGCAAATCAAATAAAATCTAATTTATTGGTTTTATAAATTACTTACGGGAACTAATAAAGTATTTCTATCTATATAAAAACAAACCTTTCCAAACAACACGCACTATTACTAATTCGGAGATTTGCGTGTCGAGGCACTCGACCGACCATTAATTCCGCATTACGCATTCCGAATTACGAATTTAATAAAAATTATGAAAAAATTAATTATATCTTTACTTATAATATCTGCCGTACTTTTGTGCGGCTGTAATGACAGCAACAATTCAATAAATGTTGAACAGCCCGAAAAAATCGCAACGGGCGACCAGATATTTTCAGCCAAAAACGAAAATGCCGTTGAAGAAAGCGACAATGTAAACGGTATGCGCTTTACGCTGACGCTTGCTGAGTTTACCGAAAAGTACAACGAAATTGCAAGAAGAACAGACGGAATTCTTGCAATCAACAAGGAAAAATGGAAGGTAAACGGAGATGTAAAAACCGACACTAACGGCGTTGAAATCCGCTACTATTACTATGACGAAACCGACACAAACTTTACCGCAACGGTTGAGGTGCAGACAGGTAAAATTCTGAACATCGGGTGCGGAACAACAATGTCAAATTTCGTTGCGCAGGACGAAAATTCGAGCAACAGCGATAAAATTCTCAAAAAATCAGCAATTATGGCGGCGGCAGTCTGTCAGTTCCCGACAGACAGTCTTGACGTTTTGCAGGACATTTTCTACCGCACAACGTTTGATTCAAGCAGTTCGTTCTGGTATAAGGGCTTTATTTTTACGCTGAGTACGCAGGAAAATAAGTCCGACAGCGAAAAAAGCGTAATGCTTTTGCGTGTTTTCCCCGTAAAGGACGAGCTTAAGGACGAGTGGAAGGTAACCGACTACGAAGCCTATGCCACATCAGTTCCCGTCGCAACGGAATAAGTTAATTTAATTCGGAATTCGGAATGCGTAATTCGGAATTAGTCAGACAATAATTAACGTTTCCATTACAGTCGTAGGGACACGGCGTGCCGTGTCCGTAGTGATTATCAAACGCAACCTATTATATCAACATTATCGTTACAAACAAACGTTTCCGTAGGGGACGGCTTCCCGGACGTCCCTATGTATAAATTGTGAAACAATTTATACATTATGGCGAACACAGTTTGCCGCTACACAATTTAAATGTAGGGAACGGTCTTGACCGTTCCGATTACCCATAGGTTAGCTGTAACTTT
>CAMBNE010000106.1 GCA_945868935.1 uncultured Clostridia bacterium | reverse complement strand
AGCGTTTTCCTTCCTCGCTGAATGCAAATGTGAAGTAATGCAGATTCTCGTTTGCTTCAAAGAAAAAGTCCTGCAATCCGTCAGCTCCTGAAAATTTTCTTGTGTATGAGTGAATTCCCTGTACTGTTTTGTAAATTTCCCTGTATTCATATTCCGAAAGGAATATGTTGCTGTTTATGGCTCGGTAAATATTATTGAATTCACTTCTGTAGAATTCCCAAGCGTCTTCTTCACCGATGTCTGTACCCGGAATGTTGTTGAAATTATCACTTTCTCTGAGTGAATATATTATCCTGAGCAGAGGGTTCAGTATATCATTGATAATCATTTCATTACATCTGGTCTGCATAATTTTATTGAATTGATTTGACGTGTCGGATGTTGTAATAGTTCTTCTTTCCATAGCAATTCTCCTTTTTAATCTCCATTTGTTCAGCTGACATTGATTATTATATCAATGTATTAGGCGGAAATTTCCGCTTAAAATTTAATTATGAAAAATTTTTTATTTAAAATTTTTGCAGAAAGTTGGAAAAAACCGAGTAAATTTATGGTACAATAAATTCAGAAACGGAGGAAAAGAACATGAAAGAAGAAAAAGAAAGATATTCAAAGCTTGAAAGAGCGTTTAAGATACTGGAATATTTAAAAGTAAATTCCGACAGCGAGCATACTGTTACACAGGCGGCTCTGCGAAGGGAGCCTGATATTGAGCCGTATTTAGGTGACAAGGAAACCTACAACGATACAATTGTAAAAACGGCTACGGCTTTGAATTCTGATGAATACGGCGTAAAGCCTGAGAACGAATGGAAGCTTGTTTTTAAAGATTTTATCAAAAAGTACGGCGAAAATTCACTTGATGAAAGCGACTTTGAAGAAGATGAAGATAATCAGACAATGAGAATCCGAGGACTGTATTATAATCACACTTTCTCGTATGACGAAATTAACACTCTTATTGAAAGCGTTTTGTTTTCAAAAACGGTAGATACCGAGTCGGCGAACAGGATAATTGAAAAGATTGAAAAAAACCTGACAACTAAATTCTATAAAAAAGGCGCAAAGAATATTTGCAGAGTAAAAGAGCCCGTGCTTGCCGACAGAGAAATTCTGCGTAAAAATCTTCTGACAATTCAGCGCGCGATTGATGACGGTGTGCAAATCTGCTTTACTTTTAACGGCTATGACAGGAACAAACAGCTTGTGCCGAATCACCAAAATAAAGACGTTGTCAGTCCGTATTATATTGTTGCAAGCGGTGGAAGGTACTATCTGCTTGCGTGTAAGGAGCTTGTTTTCAGTGAGAAAACAATCAGAAATATGTCGATATGGCGTATTGATTTGATGACTGAGATAGAAATTCCCGAGCGCGATGAAAAGCATAATATCAACGGAATTCCGTCAGTCAGCAAGTGGAGAGTTGATAATCTTCCTCAGTCTTGGAGCGAGGATTTTCAGCTATCTCACCTGAATATGTCATTTGATAACCCCGTAAAGATTAAATTAAGAGTAAAAAGTCCGAAAGAAAAGGATAATCCTTCAAAGCCTATGCGAGCTGATTATACATTTATGTACGATTGGTTCGGCGATACATTCAAATACATAAGAACAGAAGAAACTGAGCCCTATGACGATATAGTTGAAGTAAAGTGCAGTCCGTACGCTATGGTAAACTGGGCGTTGCAGTACAGCGACAGGGTAGAGGTTATCGAACCCGAGTCGGTCAGAAATATGGTTATTGAAAAGGTTATGAATCTTAACAGAAAATATATGAATAAGTAAATTTCAAGTTTTTATTTTTGAAAATGACGAGCGGATTTATAACAGAATTTTATTGCTTGAGTAATCATCAACTCAGGTCTGAATTTTATAATAATCAGTAAAGCGACCACCTTAAACGGTCGCTTTTGCTTTTGGTTCAGATTTTCTTGTTGTATTACATCATTAAACAAAAAATCAAAAAATTATGCACCCAAATCAGATAATTGACTGTTTATATTAATAGAAGCGCTTCAGAACACACAAAGGTATTTTAGGACAAGTTTTAACAAAAAATAAAAGATAGAAAGATATAAATATTTAAATATATAAATATATATGTGCGAACATATATTTGTAAAGGAGAGGTAAAAATGAAAAGAATCTTTGCGTCCATTCTTGTTGTTTTGCTTATGATGAGTACGGCTGCTGTATCTGTCGGAGCGTTAGAAGACAATGCCATTAGTGTATCAGACGGAACAACAATATCGTTTGACACCACACCGGCTCTTTATGCTCACGGCGTTCTTAATTCCGCCGACACCGAGGCTTGGCAGTCATGGCAGAGTGAGCATCTTACAAATTTAAAAGAGTCCAATTCATCAGTAAAATATTTCTTTTTGCCGGTATCTGCCGATAACAGCAAGGCTGATATTTACAATGCCTATTCCGAGCCTGTAACTGTAAACGGCACGGAAATTGCGGCTGGCGAAACAGCTCAGATTAACTATGAAGTCGGCAAAAGCTACAGTGTTACTGCTGACAACAAAAACTATACCCTGAAGTTTATGAAATCAAATGCAGAGGCAGGAATATATATTAATAATTCAGATGCAGACGGCAACGGCACAAATCTTATGACCTATCTTAATAAGGATAAGTCGAGAAGTGCTGCGGCAACAGGAGCAATCGTAGAGCCTGGCGGAAGCGTTGATAATACTTCAATCAAAAAGATTAAAGGCAGAGGCAACACAACCTGGACAATGCCTAAAAAGTCGTACAATATTACATACAGTGATAATGTAAGCATTGCAGGAATGAGTAAGGGCAAAAAATATTCAATCCTTGCGAATTATCAGGATGACTCTCTTTCAAGAAACAGATTTCTCTATGACCTTTCAGACGCTGTAGGTATGCCATATGCTTCCGATTCACGTTATGTTGATTTTTATGTCAATGGATTTTACTGGGGTTCCTATCAAATGTGCGAGAAAATCGAGGTTGGCAAAAACAACCTGATTAACGATATTGACGATGAGGCATATCTTATTGAAGACGGCACGGTGAATACCGATTTTCCATTTGTATGTGAAATTGACCCTAATGCAACAGACGGCGAGGATTACTATGTAACCTGCAACTCAATAAAAGTTACAATTAAATCACCTGAACTTAATGAAGGCGATACAGGATATAATGAAGTTAAGGCTTATGTAAGGAAAAAATTCAATAAGTTTTATACTTCCTTATTTGAATATAAGGATATCTCAAAGATTGCAGACATTGATTCTGTTGCAAAGCTGTATCTTATAAATGAAATCGGTAAAAACTGGGATTCCGGCGTTTCAAGCTTATTCTTTACCTGGAAACAGGATGAAAACGGTACGTATAAATTCTTCGGCTCACCTGTATGGGATTATGACAATTCACTCGGTAATGCTAAAGGCATCAGCGAGGAACTTCAGTCTATGCTTGTTGACGATTACGAAGAATATACAGGCTGGTGGTGTAAACACAAGTTTAGTTATGATGGCTGCAATTTAATAGCCTATATTTCGGAGAATGATTATGTGCTTAATGCCATACCGCAGATATGGTTTGATGATTTTGTTCCTGCACTCAACGATCTTTTTGGCAAAACGGATAACGGCATTATGAAGTCATACAAACAGTATTACAGCCTTATCGCAGATAGTGCAGAAATGAACTATCAGAGCGGCTGGAAGTTAAAAACAAGTAACAGCTGGATTGCTGACCATACAAAGCTGACAACAGCAGAATATGATTCCGATACTCACAAAATGATGACAACAGCTAAAAAGACATATGATAATAACTTTAACGGAATGTATGACTATGCAGTTGATTGGATGCAGGGCAGAACTGCATGGCTGAGTGAGCAGTTCTATCCTGACAATGTTCAGGCAGAATATATTTTGGGCGATGCAGACCTCAATGGTGAAATAAGTATTACTGATGTAACCTTGATTCAGAAATATATTGCGGACATCACACAATTTGAAAGCTCCCAGCTCAAGGTCACTGACGTTACAGAAGATAAGAATATCAGTATTGACGATGCAACAGATATTCAGAAATACCTTGCAGGCTTATCTTCAAAGCTGGGGGATTATTTTAAAAACCAGCTCCCATCCAATATTTCATCTGAAATTGCCGATGAAATCAAAGAAAATGAACGCTTTGGAATTGATGACGTTTGTTATTATGTCAGAATTTCACTTCTGAGTGACAACAATGACGCATTGGCTGACAGTATAATTGAGAAATATCTGTCTGAAGATAATTATTATACCTATGCGGCTGAAAAAGGATATATTGATACATCATTATCAAAGGAAACCTTACTGGATATTGCAAACAGTTACGGTGACAGCATTTACATATCATACCCTGTATATGAGCCAAAATGGGGAATTGTAAGCGAGCAGCTGCTTGCTGATATGGAAAATGCTGCTGATACAGATAAATTTTTTGTTTTTATCTCTCTTAGTGATGATATTGATGTCAACAATTTTCTCTATACATATCTTGATAACACGGACAAGTATCTTTATGATAGTGAATACAACAAACTGAAAGTGTACGCAACCAAGGCACAGCTTGTTGCACTTAACGAAGACCCGAACGGCTATTGTATTTACTATTCCTCATCAAATAGTGAATATGAGTATGGATTTGTTGACAGCTATCTTGCTGAAAAAGTAAATAATGCAAGCCCAGATGAGAAGTTCAATGTAATAATCAGTCTATATGATATAGATGAAGAAAGTGTTTCGTATAATCCCCAGTATCACAGAATTATGAATAATTATTTTAGCAGCACATCGTACAATGAATATGATGATTTTTACGGTTATATCATTATTGAAGCTGCAAAAGAACAGCTGCTTGCATTAAACGAGAGTGACGAGCGTATTCGTATTTCAGAATTTTTCGACGAATAAACCCACAGATATTTAACAAACTATCCCCTTACCTTCTCCTCGGTAAGGATATCGTAAAAAGTGTGTAAGTTAAAAAACAGCTTGCACACTTTTTGCATTTGCAGATAAGTGTGCTACAATAAAAGAAAGGACAGAAAAGGTTATCCGTTTAAGCAAACCAAAATTTATTTAAATGCGGAATTCGGAATGCGTAATTCGGAATTAAGGTCGAGAGGATAGATTGCGATAATTCAAAAGTATAGTGCCCGAATTTATTTATATGCGGCGTTGCCGCAGGTGTTGATTTTTGTATTTTAAACTAATGTAGGGAACGGTCTTGACCGTTCCGATTACCCATAGGTTAGCTGTAAT
>CAMBNE010000105.1 GCA_945868935.1 uncultured Clostridia bacterium | reverse complement strand
AATATAATTACGTTTATAATTATTTTTCCGCTTGCGTTTTTAGGATTTATTCTGCTGTTTAATTCGAAGTATAATTTTTCGCTGTTGATTGTATGTACATACCTTGTTCTTTCACTGATTTGCAGGAATAACAGGTATTATTAAGAGAAAATCAGGTGAAAATAATTAATTAATGGGATAAAAACAACCGGAGGTATAATATGGTAAGCAAGGAAGTTGAAAAACTCCTTTTAAAGGTTCAGAAGCCCGGACGATATGTCGGCGGTGAACTTAATGAGGTAATTAAGGATAAAAACAGTGTAGACGTCAGATTTGCATTCTGTTTTCCCGATACTTATGAAGTTGGAATGTCGCACCTCGGAATGAAGATTCTCTACAGTCAGTTCAATAAAGAGGATTATATATGGTGTGAACGTGTGTTTGCTCCCTGGGTTGATATGGAGGAGGAAATGATTAAGCACAACATTCCTCTTTATGCCCTTGAAAGCGGCGACCCTGTGTCGGATTTTGATTTTATCGGTTTTACATTACAGTACGAGCTGAGTTTTACAAATATGCTCAATATGCTCAGACTTTCGAACGTTCCGATTAAAAGCTGTGACAGAAAAGATTTAAAGCAGATTGTTGTTGCAGGCGGTCCTTGTGCCTGCAACCCTGAGCCGATAGCTGATTTTGTCGATATTTTCTTTATCGGCGAGGGTGAAGAGGTTGACCTTGAAGTGATTAATCTTTTCAGAGAATGTCGCAAAGAGGGTAAAAGCAAGTCTGAGTTTTTACAGCTTTGTTCTCACGTTGAGGGCGTGTATGTTCCTTCGCTTTATGATGTTTCCTATAATGATGACGGAACAATAAAAAGCTTTGTACCAAAGGGTGACGCTCCTGCCGTAATTCACAAAAGGCTTATAAAGGATATTGACAATTGTTTCTATCCCGATATTTTTGTTGTACCGCTCGTTGAAATAGTACACGACAGAGCCGTTCAGGAAATTTTCAGAGGTTGTATAAGAGGCTGTCGATTCTGTCAGGCAGGCTTTATATACCGTCCTGTTCGTGAAAAATCACCCGAAACGATTAATGCGCAGTGCAAGGCTCTTTGTGAGAATACAGGCTATGATGAGGTGTCATTGTCCTCGTTAAGCTCAAGCGACTACAGTCAGATTGTTCCCTTGCTTGAAAAGCTGAATAAATGGAGCAAGGATGAAAAGGTCAGTATTTCATTGCCGTCCTTGCGTGTTGACGGATTTACCGACGACATAATGAACAAAATCAAGACTGTTCGCAAAAGCGGACTTACCTTTGCCCCCGAAGCAGGAAGCCAGCGTATGCGTGATGTAATCAATAAAAACGTTCGTGAAGAAGAATTGCTTGCAACCTGTGCAACTGCTTTTGAAGGCGGCTGGACAACGGTTAAGCTCTATTTTATGATAGGACTTCCTACCGAAACAATGGAGGACGTTGAGGCTATCGCAAAGCTCGGACAGGCTGTTGTTGATACCTACTACAAATGCCCCCACAAGCCAAAGGGCAAGTCTGTAAGAGTTACTGTTTCCGCTTCTTCCTTTGTGCCAAAGCCGTTTACGCCTTTCCAGTGGGAGCCGCAGGATACTATACCTGTTCTCCACGAAAAGCAGATTCATATCAAGGAAAGCATTTCTACAAAGAAAATTCAGTTTAATTATCACGATGCCGACACAAGCTACCTTGAAGCTGTATTTGCTCGTGGTGACAGAAAACTCTGCAAGGTTATGGAGCTTGCCTGTGAGAGAGGATTTCACTTTGACGGCTGGAATGACTGTTTCAGCCTTGAAAGGTGGCTTGAGCTTTTTGATGAGTGCGGTATTGACCCGGCATTTTATGCAAACCGTAGACGCTCTTTTGACGAAATTCTCCCTTGGGATCACATTGACTACGGTGTTACTAAGGATTATCTGATTAAAGAATGTAAGAAAGCGTATGATAACACAACAACACCGCATTGCAGACTTAAATGCAACAACTGCGGTGCGACTAAGTACGGGGAGGGAGTATGTTTTGAAAAGCGTAAGAATCTGGTTTAAAAAAGATTTTGAGTGCAGATATATTTCTCACCTCGATTTGAACCGCTGTATGCTCCGTGCACTCCACAAAAGCAAATTGCCCGTCTGGCACACCGAGGGCTTTAATCCTCATCCGTTTGCAACCTTTCCTTTGCCGCTGTCACTCGGATTCAGAGGAGTAAACGAGTGTATGGACGTAAAGCTCGAAGATGATAATTATTCTTTTGAAGAAATAATCAGCAAGCTGAATGTTTGTCTGCCAAAAGGTATTCAGGTTTTTGATGTTACAGAGCCTGTTATGAAAGCAGGAAAAATCGCATTTGCCGAATTTTCAATAAAACTAAGCAGTGAAAATACAAACACAACTGTTATTGCAGAAAAGCTTTCGGACTTTTTGGCGCTTGATAAAATAGAAATAGAAAAAAGGTCAAAGAAAGGCTTAAAAACTGTTGACATTAAGCAGGGAATAAAGAAATTTGATATTGACGAGAAATTTGATTTTGTCTTGCTCAATGTAATTTTATCGGCAGGCAGCAGTGATAACGTAAATCCAAATCTGCTTGTTTCTGCATTTGAAAATTATTCAGCTTTGACAGTTGATTCTGATATTACAAGAAATGATTTATATAATTCTGAAATGGAATTATTCAGATAGGTGATAATATGTTTGAATTTACAATCAGAGAAAATGCACTTTTAAACGAGTTTAAGGATATGTTTTCCGACTATGTTAACAAGGCATATAAATTTACAATGAGCTATATTTCAAATCCCATTCTTGCAGAATTTCGTGACAATGAAAGATTAATACTTATTGTTATCAACAAATCAGTCTTTCAGAACCTCTACAGCTTTTTAAAGCTTAATGAAAGCAATATGCAGTTTGCGGCTTTTTCGTGCCTTGAAGGTGCGGTAAATTCTATGCGGCTTTATCAGGTGCTTTCGCTGAATCCTGATTATATGCATGACTACATAACAAATGCTGATTTTTCGCTTGACAAGTGCGAGCTTGAACTTCTTGAAAAACAAGAAAAGTATGAAAACAACGAAGAATTTTCTTTAAGAGAATTTGCAAAGGGATTGCACAAGATGAATACCTTTGAATTTAAAAATTCTTCAATTTCAACTCAGCTTGTAGACAACAGCGTTTATCTTGGGCTTTCCTGCGGAAAAACAGTAAGCGATGACCTGCAAAATGAAGTAAGAAAGAATCTTGTCGGTGCGTATCTTTCATTACAAAAACATACAAAATTGTTCTTCAACGGCGGCATTGATAACGAACTTGAAGAAACAGAGGATAATATCTATGCAAAGTTTCTTGAATATGTAAAGAAGTTTTCTTAAACTTTTCAGAATATTCACTTTCTTTTATTTTAAACATCATATTCTTGTCACATTTGGGCTTTATTATATAATCACAGTAAAGATAAGGAACAGACAACAAGAACTGATTTGTTTTTCACTTAATAATAAGTTGCTCCGAAACGGTCGGGCAAGGCAGATTTAATAATATCAGCCTGTTTGCCCGAATTGCGTGTCGAGGCACTCGACTTTTCATAGATTTTCCTCTCAAATTGTCATAATGACATCAAAGAAGGCCGACAAATGTCGGTCTTTATTTGATTTGGAGTATATTATGTATTATTATTCTTTAAATGAATATTTAAAAAGTGCATTTGGTGAAAAGGTGTATAAAATTTCCTTACACGGCGGTATGACCTGCCCGAACAGGGACGGTACTTTAAGTACTAAAGGCTGTATTTTTTGCAGTAAAGGCGGCTCGGGAGAATTTTCTGCCGACAAATTGCTTACCGTAACCGAGCAGATTGAGCAGGCAAAGCTGAGAATTAAAGCAAAAACCGACTGCAAACGCTTTATAGTTTACTTTCAGCCTTTTACTAATACATATGCAGATATTTCATATCTTCGCAAAATTTATTATGAAGCAATAGAAAACCCGGATATTGCAGTGCTTTCAATTGCAACACGTCCCGATTGCCTTGGAAAAGACGTTTTAGAGCTAATTGATGAGCTTAACAGGATTAAACCTGTCTGGATTGAGCTTGGATTACAGACAATTCATAAGAAAACTGCCGACTATATAAGACGCTGTTACGAGCTTGAAGTTTATGACAAAGCCGTAAAAAATCTTAAAGAAATCTGTGTTACAGTCGTTACACATATAATTCTCGGGTTGCCGTTTGAAACAAAAGAAATGATGCTTGAGAGCGTAAAATATGCAGGAGAGAGAAGCGACGGAATAAAGCTCCAGCTTCTCCACGTTCTTAAAGATACCGATTTGCTGAATGATTACAACAGAGGATTGTTCAAAACTCTGTCTATGGACGAATACATCGACATTCTTTGTGACAGTATAGAAATTTTGCCGAAAAATGTCGTAATCCACCGCTTAACGGGTGACGGTGATAAAAAGCTGCTTGTTGCACCGTTATGGAGTGCCGATAAAAAACGGGTTCTCAATTCAATTAATAAAACTTTCAGAGAGCGAAATATTGTTCAGGGAAGTAAATATACTCTTAACTAAAAACAGCTCAGATTATTCGTCGGGGCTGTTTTTGAGTTTATTTATGTTTGATTTAATTCGTTTGATAATATTATATGCAAGCATTACTGCGGCAATTATTGATGCACCGAGAGCAATTCCGACAATCAGTAATCTCGTATTCGGATTATCAAAAGAATTAAGCTGTCCGATTTCATCATATGTTGATACCGAAGTTGTTTCCTCTGCTTTTCCTCGTTCACTTTTGGTGTTGCTCGAGTCACTATTTTCTGCTTTATCGGTAATGTTTTTATTTGAACTGCTGTCACTTGATTTTGAATTAACAGTGATTTTTGCAGAAGTACATTTTCCTGCGTCAATTGAATTTATATCTGAGTCAACACAGTCGCTGACATAGAAATCAATATAGCCGCTGCCCGACTTTACGGATTTAAATGTCAGTGTGAAAATACTTGTGCCGTTGTTAATGTCAACTCCGTCAGAATTAAGAAAAACAAGCTTTACCTTGTCATCAAGCTCATTATAGCTTACTTTTGAGGCTTTATCGCTTACCTTTGCACTTCGAAATTCAAACATACTCTTATCATAAGTAAATTCAAAGCTTGCGGCACTCAGCTTTTTGTCGCAGTCGGCAATCATTGTAATTGTGAACAGCCTGTTATTGTCCGTACTGCAATCTTTCAGTGTAAAATTGACTTTAGTTGCAGAAAATACGGTAACAAGTGAACAGCAGGATAATAAAACAGCA
>CAMBNE010000104.1 GCA_945868935.1 uncultured Clostridia bacterium | reverse complement strand
GTGTGATGGGATGATTTTTTATAAAAAGAAAACACGGCAAGCGAAAACCTGCCGTGTACAGTGCAAAAATATTATAAAGTATATTATTCAGCAGCTGCTTTTCTCTTTGCGAAGCAATCGCTGCAGTAATAGCTCTTGCCCTCCATAGGCTGGAAAGGAATCTTTGCAGGACCGCCGCATTCAGCACATGTTGTTTCAAAATACTGACGTTCTGCTTTAGCAGCGTTCTTGCGTGCCTGTCTGCATTCCTTGCAACGCTGCGGCTCATTTACAAAACCTTTTTCAGCGTAAAATTCCTGCTCGCCTGCGGTGAAAACAAATTCGTTTCCACATTCTTTGCAAATGAGTGTCTTGTCTTCGTACATTGGTTTTTACCTCTCTTTTGGCATAATTAGAATTTCGCCCCGTGCGGAGTTGCACCGCATAAACTATTCAGGACATATTGATATTGCAGATTTTTCTGCGAGCTCTTTGCAGAGCATTATCAGCGGATTTTTCGGGAATAGAAAGCTTTTTGGCAATCTCCTTGTAGCTAAGCCCGTTGCCGTACAGCATAACAACCTCAAATTCGGTCTTTGAAAGAACGTTTTTAAGTTTGTCAAACACCATATTCAGGTGCTCACGGCACATTATAAGCTCCTCGGGCGACTGCGAAAAATCCTCAAGCGTATCGCCCAGCTCTTCAAGCTGAACAAGTGCGGATTTCGGAACAGCCTTTTGTGTACTGCTTTTGCGGATTATTGAAATGAATCTGCGTTCAACAACAACCGACATATAGTTTTTAAAACCCGAGCTTCCGTTTTCGTCAAAGGTGCGGCAGGCGTACAAAAGTGCAAGCAAGCCTTCCTGAACAAAATCATTCTGCTCGTAACCCTCGGCGGAATACTTTCGTGCAATAAAATTTATAGTGTTCAGATAGCGCATTGCAAGCTCGTTAAAAGCATTATCGTCGCCGTTTTTTGAAAGACTTGCAAGGGTGTTGTCGTCGAGTGAATTGTAGGAGTTTGCGCTTTCACCCATTTTCTCACCTCTGACAATACAATCTATTCAAGTAATAATATAGTACAAAAAGGGCAGAATGTCAACGGGAGTTTTGTATTTTCTGTAAAATTGCATTATAAAGATAATAAAATTTATGCAAAATAGATAAGAATTTGTCGAAAAAACAATGCCGCTGTACTTGTAAAATATTACGTAAAATGATATAATTTTTTAGAGATTATAAAAAAGGAGCTTGGCAGTTTATGGTTGTACAGTGTAACAGTTTCGGAATAAACGGAATGGACGGCTACAAGGTTGAAATTGAAGCCTCAATGCAGAGCGGTCTGCCCGGCTTTGATATGGTCGGACTGCCCGACGCCGCCGTGCGTGAAAGCCGTGACAGAGTTAAAAGTGCGCTCAAAAACTGCGGGTTTAAATTGCCCTCGTCACATATTATTCTTAACCTTGCTCCTGCCGATATAAAAAAAGAAGGTCCGATTTATGATTTGCCTATCTGCGTTGCGCTTTTAAAGCTGACAGGGCAGATAGTAACCGATATTTCCGACTGCGCATTTATCGGCGAGCTTTCGCTCAGCGGTGAAACAAGGAGCATTAACGGCGTTTTACCAATGGTAATAAAGGCAAGGGAGTGTAAAGTCAAGCGGATTTTCGTCCCTGTTGAAAATGTAAGCGAGGCGTCAGTCGTTGACGGAATAGAGGTTTATCCCGTCAGAGAAATAGTACAGCTGAAAAACATTCTGAACGGATATGAAAATATGGAGCCTGCAACGCCAAAGGCGCATAACGCAGAGAATTCGGATGGATTTATACCCGATTTTTCACAGGTAAAGGGGCAGTTTGAGGCAAAGCGAGCACTTGAAATTGCCGCCGCAGGAGGTCACAATATCCTGTTAATCGGCCCTCCCGGCTCGGGCAAAAGTATGCTTGCAAAGCGATTGCCGTCAATTCTGCCGGATATGACGTTTGATGAGATGATTGAAACTACAAAAATCCACTCAATTGCAGGCACACTGCATATTGACGGACTTGTTGAAACACGTCCTTTCCGCTCGCCTCACCACACCGTTACGGCTGTCGGGCTCGGCGGAGGAGGAACGGGTACGATTAAGCCGGGAGAAGTTTCGCTTGCGCACAACGGAGTACTTTTTCTTGACGAACTGCCCGAATTTTCACGCAATGTGCTTGAGGTTTTAAGACAGCCGATTGAGGATTCGCAGATTACTATTTCACGCTCGGGGCAGAACTGTACATATCCCTGCTCAATTATGGTTGTGGCGGCTATGAATCCCTGTCCGTGCGGCTATTACGGCGACGGAACAAACCGCTGTACCTGCTCGGACGTAAAAATCAAGCGTTATCTGAACAGAATTTCCGGACCTTTGCTTGACCGTTTTGACATTCACGTTGAAGTGCCGCCCGTAAAATTTGACGAGCTGAGAAGCTCTGAAATAACCGAAAGCTCGGCTGAAATCAAAAAGCGTGTTGACGCCGCAAGAAAAATCCAGCGTGAGCGTTTTGAGGGCAGTTCAACACTCTGTAACGCAAAAATCAACGCCGAGCAGTTTGAAAAAGCATGCATAATCGACAAGGCGGCTGAAAAGACTCTGAAAGGCGCATTCGAAAGTCTCGGACTTACCGCAAGAGCGTATGACAGGGTTTTAAAGGTTGCACGTACGATTGCGGATTTGGAGCAGTCGGAGGTAATCCGCTCCGAGCACGTTCTCGAAGCCGTTCAGTACAGAAGCCTTGACAGAAAATACTGGTCGGCAACATGATACTGCTATAACACATAATCAAATAAAAATTTCCTTTTAAACGCTATTATTTTATGGTATAATAAACTTGCAGTTTTTTTGCAAGAATTGTAAATAAAACCTCGGAGGTAAAATTTATGGCTATAACTAAAAATTCAATCATCGGTGACGTTCTTGACAAGCACCCCGAAACAGCAGAGCTTTTCTTCAGCATCGGTATGCACTGCCTTGGCTGTCCTGCATCAAGAGGCGAAACAATTGAAGAGGCTTGTATGGTTCACGGCGCAGACGCAGACGATCTGATTGACTCTCTCAACGAAGCTATCGGCGAATGAGTAATTCATCATCACAGCTTGATAACCGCTTAAAGCTCTGCGCAGACTTTGTCCGAAACGGTGCAAAGCTTGCTGACATCGGCACAGACCATGCGTATTTACCCGTGTGGCTGTGCCGTATTGGCAGATGCCCAAGCGCAGTTGCCGCCGACATTAACCCCGAACCTTTAAAGCGTGGACAGACTACGATTATTGAGTCGGGAATGAGCGGCAGAATTGAAACTCGCCTGAGCGACGGACTCAAGGAAATTAAGCCCGATGAAGCCGACGATATTGTCATTGCGGGAATGGGCGGCGAGCTGATTGCAAAAATCCTATCTGAGTGCTCATTTGCAAACGACAGCTCAAAGCATTTTATTTTACAGCCTATGACAAAGAGCGAAGTCCTCATTTCGTGGCTGTGTGAAAACGGATTTAAAATACTCAGGCAGGACTGCTGTGTTGCATCGGGAAAATGCTATACGGTACTGCTTGTAAAATACAGCGGCGAAAAGCACAGTGCCGACGAGCTTTACTGCTACCTCGGAGAGCTTTCGCCCAAGAATAATGAAACGCATCTTCGCTTTGTTGAAGGTCATTTAAACAGGCTTTCAAAACAAGCTGTCGGAGATGTGCGCTTTGCTGTGCTTGCAGACAGGATACGGGAGAAAATTTATGACAACGATAAATGAAATTCTGAATTTTTTTGAATGCTTTGCGCCGACCGACAGCGCAATGGATTTTGACAACGTCGGACTTCTTGTGGGCGACAAAAACACAAAGGTGACAAAAGCACTGGTGTCGCTCGACATTACGGGTGAAGTGGTAAGCGAAGCGCAAAAGCTCGGCTGTGAGCTGATTATAAGCCACCACCCCGTTATTTTTAATCCGATAAAAAGGCTTGATACTAAAAGTGCGCCTTATCTTCTGGCAAAATATGGGATTTCTGCAATTTGTATGCACACAAACCTTGACTTAAGCGAGAGCTTCGGAGTGAATCTCTGCCTTGCGAATGCAGTCGGTGTAAAAAATGCAGTAAAAAGCGACAGGGGCGAGTGCTTGTTTGCGGGCGAGCTTGAAAACGAAACCGAGATGAAAGTCTTTGCCGAGAATGTAAAATTATCACTTAACTGCAACGGACTGCGCTATACTGACGTTAAGAAAAGCGTTAAAAAGATAGCTGTTTCTTCGGGTGCAGGCGGTTCGGAGATTTTTGCGGCTTCACAAATCGGTGCAGACGTGCTTGTAACAGGCGAGATAAAGCACCACGAAATCAACGCCGCCAACGAACTTGGCATTAATATTGTTGACGCAGGGCACTTCAAAAGTGAAGATATTGTAATTTTACCGCTGATAAATAAGCTTTCGGATAATTTTTCGGACGTTATTTTTACAAAATCGAAAGCATATTCGGATAATATTAAATTTGTTTAACCGAATATTCATATATCATAAAATATTTATTGCATAATTTGTAACTTTTTGATATAATAATACGATGAATAACAATATGTAGTGGTGCGCCCTTTTTCGGGTGCGAATGAGGAAATATGAGAATCAGAAAAAAGAAATGGGCAGAGCCTGAGCTTTCTGTCTGCGACTTCTTCGTGAAAAATCCCGAGGAGCATACGGGACAGTGGAAAAAGGCATTTAAAAAGGAACAGCCGCTATACCTTGAAATCGGCTGCGGAAAGTGTGGATTTGCAGGCAGACTTGCGCTTGAGAATCCCGACAAAAACATAATTGCTCTCGACATAAAAATTGATATGCTCGGCGTAGGCAGGCGTACAATCGTAAAGCTGTTTGAGGAAAACGGCAAAACGCAGGACGACATTACAAACCTTCTGCTTGTAAATTACAACGTTGAACAGCTCGACAAAATCATCACGGCAGACGATGAAATTGAAAGGCTTTACATTAATTTCTGTAATCCGTGGCCTCGCCCGAAGCATAAAAAACGCAGGCTTACATACTACAAAAAGCTTGAAATGTACAAAAAGTTTCTGAAAAAGGACGCTGAAATCCGTTTCAAAACCGACGATGACGAGCTTTTTGATGAAAGTCTTGAGTACTTTGAGCAGAGCGGATATGAGATAACATATCTCACACGTGATTTGCACAACAGCGACGTAAAGGATAATATCGAAACCGAGCACGAAAAAATGTTCTCGGCAGAGGGAATAAAGATAAAATACCTGATTGCAAAGCAGAAAACAAATGACAATTAAAAATTAACAATGTATAATTAACAGTTTTCAGTAACT
>CAMBNE010000103.1 GCA_945868935.1 uncultured Clostridia bacterium | reverse complement strand
AAAACACAAAATTCACGCCTGCGGCAACGCCGCATATAAATAAATTCGGGCACTATACTTTTAATTTATTGCAACCTATCCACTCGACCTCAATTCCGCATTACGCATTCCGAATTCCGCATTAAATTATACAGGCATAAAAAAACGCCCACCCTGTTGGGTGGACACTTTTATGTGTTGGCATCTCCCTATTTTCCCGGGCCGTCACCAGCCAAGTATTTTCGGCACCACTGAGCTTAACTTCTGTGTTCGGTATGGGAACAGGTGGACCCTCAGCGTCATCAACACCAACTTTTCAAGAGCATTCCTCTTGAGAACAATTGATATTATACTACATACTTTTACGTTTGTCAACACTTTTTTAAAAAATTTTTATTTTAAGGGCGACTGCGAGAGCCGCCCTTATTTAAAAATTCAAAAATCAGTGCTCGGGCTTCTCGTCAGCCATACATTCAACGAGAACTGCCTTTTGTGCGTGAAGTCTGTTTTCAGCCTCTTCGAAAATCTCGTTTGCGTGTTCTTCAAACACGTCTGCTGTGATTTCCTCGCCACGATGAGCAGGCAGACAATGGAGCACCATACACTCATCATTTGTAACAGCCATAAGCTCCTTGTTGACCTGATAGCCTGCAAATGCGGCTTCACGGATTTTCTTCTCCTCTTCCTGTCCCATTGACGCCCACACGTCTGTGTAAACAACGTCGGCGTTCTTTGCGGCTTCAATCGGGTCGGTAACGATTTCGAACTTATCCTTGCCGTACTTTTTGCCGAACTCAATGATATGCTCGGGCGGCATATAGCCTTCGGGACAAGCGGCAGAAAAGCTCATTCCTGTGCTTAATGCGCCTACGATAAGCGAATTCATCATATTGTTGCCGTCGCCGATAAAGCACATCTTGAGTCCCTCAAGCTTGCCCTTGAACTCACGGATTGTCATAAGGTCGGCAAGCACCTGACAGGGGTGGCAATAGTCTGTAAGACCGTTGATAATCGGGATTGAGCCGTACTCTGCAAGAGCCTCAACCTCGCTCTGCTCGAAGGTACGAATCATAATTCCGTCGAGGAAACGTGAAAGAACCCTTGCAGTGTCCTCAACAGGCTCGCCTCTGCCAATCTGCAAATCGTTTGACGAGAGGAAAAGCGGATAGCCGCCGAGCTGAGTCATACCAACCTCGAACGAAACACGTGTACGTGTGCTCGACTTCTCAAAAATCATACCGAGCGTTTTGCCCTTTAAATATTTATGCTCAATGCCGTGCTTCTGCTCGTATTTGAGCTGGTCGGCAAGGTTTAATGTGTTGATGATTTCTTCTGTTGACCAGTCCTCGAGTTTAAGTAAATGCTTCATTTCAATCATTCTCCTTTAATGTATTTTCCAGTATTTTAAGTGCCTCGTCGATTTCGTCGTATGTAATCACAAGCGGAGGCAACATTCTTAATAAATCCTTTGCGGTTATGATGAGCAGTCCGTTTTCAACGCACTTTACGGCTATATCGTGGGCGTTGCCGCTTTCAAGCTCAATGCCTATCATAAGTCCCATTCTGCGCACGTTCTTAACATTTTCAAGCTTTGAAACCTTTTCTTCAATATATGCGCCCTTTTTGTTCACCTCGTCAAGAAAGCCGTCGGCAGTTATCGTGTCGAGCACGTAATTTGCGCCTGCGCACACAACGGGATTTGCACCGAAGGTTGTGCCGTGAGTTGAGGGTGACATAACGTCTTTGAGCTTGTCAGCGCACATACAAAGACCAATCGGAAGTCCTCCGCCGAGTCCCTTTGCAACGGTCACAAGGTCGGGCAGAATTTCGTAATTTTCAAAGGCAAACAGCTTGCCTGTTCTGCCGACACCCGTCTGAACCTCGTCAACGATTACGATAATATCGTTTTCGTTGCAGAATTTCACGAGTGACTGAACGTAGTCCTTATCGAGGATATTCACGCCGCCCTCGCCCTGAATAAGTTCGAGCATCACTGCGCAGGTGTTCTTGTTTACGGTGTTTTTAAGAGCATTTATATCGCCTGCTTCAACGTATGAAAAGCCCTCGGTAAACGGAAAGAAGTAGTTGTGAAAAACGTCCTGTCCTGTTGCGGAAAGCGTTGTCACCGTTCTGCCGTGAAAGGAATTTTTCAGCGTAATAATTCCGTTTCTGCCCTCGCCGTACTTGTCAAAGCTGTATTTACGTGCGATTTTGATTGCGCACTCGTTAGCCTCTGCGCCGCTGTTGCCGAAGCAGACCTTTGACATTCCCGTAAGGGTGCAGAGCTTTTCGGCAAGGTTGCTCGCTTGTTCGCTGTAAAAGTAGTTTGACATATGCTGAATTGTGCCTGCCTGCTTTGTTACAGCCTCAACCCA
The DNA here is from genome assembly GCA_945868935.1 of uncultured Clostridia bacterium. Taxonomy (GTDB): domain Bacteria; phylum Bacillota; class Clostridia; order Oscillospirales; family Acutalibacteraceae; genus Ruminococcoides. The sequence goes on along the minus strand of CAMBNE010000103.1, from coordinate 2,990 downwards.
GCCGTCGTTGCAGTAGCCAAGGCTGTTTACGCCGATACCCGAGGAAACGTCAATGTATTTTTTGCCGTTTTCGTCATAGGCAACTGCGCCTTTGCCGCTTTTGAGGGCAACGTCATACCTTCCGTAGGTATGCATTATGTGTTTTAAGTCTTTTTCTTTTGTATTCAAAAGTATCATTCCTTCTGTGTGATTTTACGGGATGTCCGGGAAGCCATCCCCTACGGAAAGGTTTATTTTCTACTATAACTATTATTTATTCGGTAAAGTTTGATTGCCTCTGCGGACACGGCACGCCGTGTCCCTACGAAAGGCGGTTCATTCCCCTATTTTATCGTTGTCAAATGAGTACACGAACACGTCCTCACGCTTTTCAAAGCCGAAATCACGCCAGAAGCTCTGACCTGTTTCGTTGTTCTGATAGCAGAAAATATGCGTTTTGTCGATTCCCTGCGACTTTATCATTTCAATAGCCTTTTCGGCAAGGGAATGACCGATTCTCTTGCGCCTGTACTCGGGCAATACCGCCATATGGTGGATAAATCCACGTCTGCCGTCGTGACCTGCAAGCACCGTTCCCACGATTTTACCGTCGATTACGGCTACCTGACTCATACCCTTGTTGTGACTGAGATAACGCTCCATCTGACCTTTTTCGTCAGCCTTTGACAGCGCACGCTTTGAGGTGGTCTGCCACATTGCGTAAACCTCGTCGTAATCCTCAATTGTCATTTCTCTGATAATCATTGTTACCCCATAAAATATAATAAGTATTTCGTGTCGAATTAATAGAACATTGTTCCGATACCTTCGTCACTGAACAGCTCGAGCAGGATTGAATGTTCAAGTCTGCCGTCGATAATGTGCGCACGGTTTACGCCGTTTCTGACAGCCTCAACACAGCAGTCGATTTTCGGAATCATTCCGCCCTTTATGATGCCGTCACGCTTGAGCATCGGAACCTCGCTGACGTTTACAACGGAAATGAGCGACTCATCATCATTCACATCACGCAGAAGTCCTCTTATATCCGTCATCAGAATAAGCTTTTTTGCACCGAGCTTTGCGGCAATCTGAGCCGCTGCAAGGTCGGCGTTGATATTGTAAACATTGCCGTCGTAGCCGCCAGCAACGGTTGCAACAATCGGAATGTAGCCGTTCTGCATTGCATTATTAAGCGGAGCAGGATTAACCTCCTTGATTTCGCCGACGTAACCAAGGTCAACGCTTGAAATCAGCTTTTCGGCCATAAGCAGTCTGCCGTCAAGTCCGCAGAAACCGAGTGCCTTGCCGCCGTGACTTTCAAGGAGCTGAACAAGGCTCTTGTTCACCTTGCCTGCAAGTACCATCTGAACAATGTCAATCGTTTCCTTGTCGGTAACACGCATACCGTTTTCAAAACGGCTCTCCTTGCCGACTGCGTCGAGCATTGCGTTGATTTCGGGGCCGCCGCCGTGAACGAGGACAACGTTGATTCCGACAAGCTGCATAAGCACCAGATCGCTCATTACCGCTGACTTCAAATCCTCGTTAATCATAGCGTTGCCGCCGTATTTTACAACGATAGTTTCGCCAACGTATTTTTTTATGTAAGGCATTGCCTGTATTAAGACTTTTGCTCTTTTTGAGGTATCCATTTTAATCTCCCTTAATATTTAAGTCCTGCTAAGAATTTCTGAATTGTTGTTACATCTTCAACGCTGATTCTTCCGTCGTGATTTACATCTGCATTATGCTCTGAAAGCGAATCAAACGCTTCCTCTCCTGCAATATACTTCTGAATTAACCCTGCGTCATATATGTTGACATATCCGTTCTGGTTGGTATCACCTATTGCAAGTCCGTACAACCTATAGCGTGAACCGCCGCCAAAGGTACTAATGCCGTCTTTTCTATACAGAAATTCTGTCATATATTCTGTCTTGTCACCCAGATTTGTGCTGATATACGCTGCAACATAGCCGTTTTCATCGGGAGCTGCCACAGTAATTGCCGCTCCGCTGATAATCAATAAAACTGATTTGTAGCAATCATCTTCGCTGGTAAAATTGTAGTCGTGAATGTCACCATTCTTCTGGTTGGTCACAGTTCCGTTTTCATTAAAACCTCTGTCTGCGAAATCATAAATTTTAAATTTCACCCATTCATACGTGCCGCCTGTTTTGTCATAGCTGTATTTATCCGAAGTAATTGAGGCAAATGCACCTAAGTTTATTCCTATTTTATATTCCTTACCGCTTTCGGTACTTACGGTTTCATATTTATCAATGCAGTCGCTTATTGCAACCGTTGTATTATTCAGAAGAACATTTCCGTAGCAATTATCCTTTGTAAGATTTGAAGTAAACACTCTGACCTGATTATCGGGAATGGTAATCGTCTTTGAACCGGTGATTGAGTAATGCTTGGCGGCTGTATCATCAGTTGCCGCCGTTACCGATAACACACCTGCAAAAACAGTAATGTACACAATCAATAACGCCGTAAGTGTTGAAATAATCTTCTTCATATAAAAACTCTCTTTCTCTTTTATTCGTACACCGGCAAACAGATTTTACGTTCTGTAATCCCCGTTAATCTTTACGTAATCGTATGTGAGGTCACAGCCGTAGGCCTCGGCTTTTCCGTCACCGTCATTCAGTGATACGAGAATATTAATTTCATTTTCAAGCAGAATTTCCTTTGCCTTTTCCTCGGAAAATTCAACGCCTGCGCCGTCCTTGCACACAAGGATTTCACCCTTGACCGACTTAAACGAAACGTCAACCTTTGTTACGTCCACGTCAGCTCCGCTGTAGCCGATTGCACAAAGCACTCTGCCCCAGTTTGCGTCAGCACCGAACATAGCCGCCTTTAAAAGGCTTGAACAGATTATGCTCTTTGAAACGGTTACTGCGTCTTTCTTTGTCTTTGCACCGTCAACGGTGCAGACGAGCAGCTTTGTTGCGCCCTCGCCGTCACCTGCAAGCTGTTTTGCAAGCGACTTAAAAGCC
>CAMBNE010000102.1 GCA_945868935.1 uncultured Clostridia bacterium | reverse complement strand
GGGTCAATACCGAAGGTGTATTTTGAGCCGTACTGTTCTGTATCTCCGACAACAGAAGTCCAGTTCCACTTACCGTTTTCGTCAACGTCAGCACGTACAATCGCAAACGACTGCATCGAGTTATCGTCAGGCTTGTTATCGGGAGTACCTGTGCAGATTGAAACATAAAGTGAATTGTTATACACAGCCATTTCCCAGATAGAGCCGCCGTAGATGCTGTCTGTATAGTGGAAAGCAGGGTAGTTGAACAAATCTTCCATATTTGCAACTACTTCATATGAATCCTTATCGGAAGGATTGTCGGTTGCACAGATATAAGCACCGTCAAGACCTACAAGGCTTACAACGAGCTTGTCGTTGTAAACGCACATACCTCTTACGCTTACGCTGATTTTCTGCCAGAAGCCCTGCATATATTCTTCCTGAGTAACGCTCTGATAAACACAGGCAGTTTCGTCTGTTTCGGGATTGAGCTGATAAATGCTCGGAATACCGTTTACTGCTCCGCAGAAGTAGAGCATACCCTTGTACTCAATAGCGTTTCTGAAAAGAACGTTTGTGCCTGTGGTAGCCTTTGAAAGCAGAAGCTTAACCTCTCCTGTCTTTATATTAAGCTTGATTAAAATGCCTTTCGGGTCACCGCCGTCCTCTTCGGAAACGAAGAAGTGACCGTTAAACATTGCGTTAAGCGTTGCTTGCATTACGTCCTCGTCAAACTTATCTCCGAGTGCGCTTTTCATAAGTGAAAGTGTGCTTGTCATAGCATTAGCGCAGGTGCCTATGTACACATAATCGCCGTAGCCGATTGCTGACCACGAGTAGCTCTGAGCACGGTCGCCAACGCCGTTTTCACCGATTTGGTCGGTAACAGTGCCATTGCCTGCATAGTCAACAATACCGTCCGCTGTTTTAACTCCCTTGTCAGCGTGAGAAAGCTTAGTTGCTGTGTAGCCGCCGTCCTCGGAGGTAAATGTTGTGCCGCTTGTTTCTGCGGCATTTGCACTGAACATCGATACTGCGCTTGTCATCAGGATTGAAAAGCACAAAATTATCGGAATAATTCTTTTCTTCATCATCTTGTCTCCTTTACTTTTATATAAAATAACAGTAAAATACCATAATATGGCAATATATTCTAAATATTACCAGATTATATATAATTATAATATATTACATCCTTAAAATCAATATATAAAATACCCTAAATGATTCTGCACTCGGGTGTGAAAATTAGTTTAATTGTTATATCAAATATAAGACAATGTCAATTGATTATAGAATTGCAGCGAATATTATTGTAATCTAAAAATAATTTATTGTAAAACGATAAATTATTATTGACAAACAGATTTCTCAGTGCTATGATAAACACAAAGGAAAATATTGGAGGTTTTAATATGACTCAGAAATCCTTATCAAATCGTATGAAACTTATTATTGTATTGCTCGGACTTTGCGGAGTTGCACTGTTCGGTATAGCCGTTCCGGTAATCGGACTTGACTTAGTTGATTCGTATCCCGAATTTTCATACTGCTTTCTTCCTTTGCTGATTTTCATTCTGATTATTGCTGTACAGTTCTACGCCTTACTCGTATCTGTATGGATATTTGCACCGATGATCGGTAATGATAATTCCTTTACAGAACTAAACTCAAAGCGTCTTAAAAATGTATCTCTGATTTCACTTGCAACATCAATTTACCTTTTTGTCGGCGCAACGGTGTTTCTGCTTTTGTCAATGTGCCACTTCACAATGTTCCTTGGCGCTTGCCTTGTATCGTTTGTCGGCATAGCAATTTCGGTTGCGTCAGCCGTGCTTTCATATCTTGTAAAAAAAGCCGCCGCTTTGCAGGAACAAAGTGATTTGACAATCTGAGGAGATACTATGGAAGGACAGATAATTTTTAACATTGACGTAATGCTTGCAAAACGCAAAATGAGCGTTACCGAGCTTTCAAACCGTGTCGGAATCACGCTTGCGAACATTTCAATTCTGAAAAACGGCAAAGCAAAAGCAGTAAAAATCAGCACACTTCTGAAACTCTGCGAAGCCCTTGACTGCCAGCCGGGAGATTTGCTTGAATACCGAAAAGGTGAGTAAAATGAAAAGAACGGCATTGATTTTTAAATGTTTTGTTTTGTTATTTTCTGCTTTGCTTATTTTTAGCTTTTGCGGTTGCAGTTCATTGTTTGATATGTTAACTACAAAGGAAGTACCGGAAGAAGAATTAGAAATTATCTGGGGCAGAGATGGCGACACCTATATATATTCTGATAAAATTGAGTTGTTTATGAGTAACTCCTCCATTGATAAAACTGATCTTTTTTTTATAAAAGATTATAATGACGATGCTTATTGGAGAGAAATATTAAGTGGAGATTTTGAAAAAGCTGCATGGAATGATTATAAGTTGTTTATTAAAATGGAAGGAACTTACTATATGTTTGACATAAATGCATATGAAGTTCCTCAAGAAAAATACGCTGAACCAGAATATGAGCTGAAAGAATATAGCGAAAAGGAAATGATAGAGCTATACCCGAATTATGAATCATTCAATTGGTATGATTAATGGGAGGGCATACTATGACTAAAAAATCACACAAAGTCCTGATTACTATATCGATTATTATTCTGCTGATAGGTGAAGTTGTATGTATCTTCGTAGTTTTGCCAAATGGCTGTGATGCAGTACTCGACTTGATGTTTGGTGCAAAGTACGATAAAACCGATGATTCTCTAAATTTATACGGCAGGGATTTCGGAAGATTTGAGTATTCAAACAAAATTCAGATTCATATAGGTTTTAATGAATATGATGAGGTAATTCTCTGTGACAGCGCAGAGCTTACCGCTGATGACGAATTTTTCTATGGCGGCTATACAATTCTGACAGGTGATATCACAAAGTATGCATGGAACGATTATAAGCTGTATATTTATCTTGACGGAATTTTCTATGAGTTTGACTTAAACGCTTACGAGCCGCCTGCACTTGACGAAAACGGAAACCTTCGCTATCAGCCGAATGAATATACAAAGGAAGAATTCGAAAACGCTTTCCCGGGTTACAGACATAGTTGGGACTGGTACTCAGGTCAATAAATGAGGTGAATGCAATGAACAAAATTATATGTTTATTTTTATGTTTATTGTCAATAATCTTTTGTTCTGCTTGCAGTTTAAGCGGCAATGCTAAAAGAATTTCTGTAGAAGAAACCGAAGAACATTTCAATAAATACGTTGAAGACATAAAGACTTGCATTGAAAATCTGGGAGTTACCGAGATAGAAAAAATTAATACAAATTACAAATTCGCTGAATTTTCAGACGGCAGTGGTAATATTAGTTTGAATATTAATGATGATGTAACATTAGACATTGATTTGTATAATGACAGGTCAAATCCGTTTGGTGAAGATTACGAATTAGGAATTGAAACATACAGAATATGTTATAATCATACTTTTTCAAATCAGGCAGACTTTCTTAACGCAGACAAAGTATCATTAGAGTTAATTGCAGTTGCTTTTTCAGACGCTATCGGTGAAACAGTTACGGAAAATGAAATTCAAGAGTTTCTTTTGGATTGCAAAAAGCAAATCAGTATTCCTTATTATGACACAGGTGTATCAAAAAAAGAAATCGTAAAATTTTCATCAGAATATAAAAATGAAAATTTTGATTATCATCTTAATTATACAGCGGCTGGAAATGACAGATATTTTGAAGCTATAGTATTCGGTGGAAATGAAAGCTGCACGAATTTAGATTAAACATTGAGGCGTGAATATGAAACGAGCGATATTATTTTTCACTTCTTTATTACTGATTATTTCAGTCTGCGGGTGCGGATTAATACGTAATGAAAAAGCCGAACAATATTCAGAAATTTGCAGAAGATTGAAAGTGAAGTTGCCGCACTGCGTTGTTATCGAAGAATATGAGGATACACACGGCGGTTTTCTCGGTGACGGCACACTTACTGCAACAGTCAGATTCGGAGATGATGAAGAATGTGAAGCATTCAAAGAAAACATAAAAGAAACATGGGCAATGCCGCCCTTTGCAAATACTATGCTCAGTAATGCGTTGAAATACTATTTTGAGCCGCTGGAAATGAAATTTCCGCAAGAGAATTATTACTATTATTACCTGAACCGCTACACAAACAATCCCGAATCAATGGGTGCATATACTCAGAATTTTTCACTCGCAACCTATATTGAGGATAAAAATGAGCTGTATATATATGTAAGTGATATGTAAAAAGTCGAGTGCCTCGACACGCAATTCGAGCAGACAGGTTGATATTATCAAATCTTCTTTGCCCGAGCAAATCAGAGCAGTTTTCTATAAAGTAAAAAAGCAGTCACAAGCGTTGTGTTTGTGACTGCTTTTAGTATTTTGTGAAATTTACGTTGCGGCAAACTGACTGTTGTAGAGCGTACTGTAAAAACCGCCCTTTTTAAGCAGCTCCTCGTGATTGCCCTGCTCAATGATGTTGCCGTCCTTCATAACAAGAATAACATCGCTTTCCTTGATTGTCGAAAGTCGGTGCGCAACAACAAAGCTTGTTTTGCCCTTCATCATCTTTGCAAAAGCCTTCTGAACCCTGATTTCGGTCAGCGTATCAATTGATGAAGTTGCCTCGTCAAGAATAAGAATCGCAGGATTTGTCAGCATTGCCCTTGCTATACACAAAAGCTGTTTCTGTCCCTGACTTAGGTTACCGCCTCCCTCGCTGATAACTGTATTGTAGCCGTCGGGCATACGCCTTATAAAGCTGTGCGCATAAGCGGCTTTGGCGGCAGAAATGATTTCTTCATCTGTTGCGTTTTCGTTGCCGTATCGCAGATTTTCCATAATCGTACCGCAGAAAAGCCAGCTGTCCTGCAACACCATTCCGAACTGCCTGCGCAGATTGTCCCTCGAAAGGCTCTTGATGTCAACTCCGTCAATGCTGATTTTTCCGCTGTCGGTTTCATAGAACCTCATAAGAAGATTGATAAAGGTAGTTTTTCCGCAGCCTGTCGGGCCGACAATAGCAACCTTACTTCCATTTTTTACATCAAGCGAGAAATTCCTGATAAGCGGCTTTTCTTTTGTATAAGAAAAGCTGACGTTTTCAATTTTAACGTTGCCCTTACATTCGCTTAGCTTCGGTGAATCGGGGGAGTCAGGTGTTTCGTTTTCGGCTTCAAGCACGTCGAAAACACGTCCTGCGGCGGCTATAGCAGTTTGCAGTTGAGTGAGAACTCCAGTAACCTCGTTAAACGGCTTTGTGTACTGGTTTGCATAGGTGAGGAAACACGAAAGCTGACCTACAGACAGCGAGCCTGAAAT
>CAMBNE010000101.1 GCA_945868935.1 uncultured Clostridia bacterium | reverse complement strand
TAACCTGATTAACCGCTTTTACGATATTCAGGACGGCAAAATCAGATATGACGGCATTAATATCAACAAAATCAAAAAGTCTGATTTAAGACGTTCGCTCGGTATTGTTTTACAGGACACTCACCTGTTTACCGATACCGTAATGGAGAATATCCGTTACGGCAGACTTGACGCAACAGACGAGGAGGTTATTGCCGCCGCAAAGCTCGCAAACGCAGACTCGTTTATCCGCAAGCTGCCTGACGGCTACAACACCGTTTTAAAGGGTGACGGCGGAAACTTAAGTCAGGGACAAAGACAGATGCTTGCTATTGCAAGAGCGGCTGTTGCTGACCCGCCTGCGCTGATTCTTGACGAGGCAACAAGCTCGATTGATACAAGAACCGAGAAGATGGTTCAGGATAGTATGGATAAGCTTATGAAGGGCAGAACGACATTTGTTATTGCCCACAGGCTTTCAACCGTTAAGAACTCCGACTGCATTATGGTACTTGAGCAAGGACGCATCATTGAGCGTGGCACACACGACCAGCTCATTGAGCAGAAGGGCAAGTATTATCAGCTTTATACAGGAAAAACCGCATAAAAAATTAACAGGATATGCCTGAAACGATTATTCAGGTATATCCTGTTTTAGTTTGTAGTGTGGAGTGTGGAGTGTGGAGTGTGGAGTTAAGGGTCGCTCCGCTCCGAATTTATAATAGTGTGTATTATGTGGAAAGGTTTGTTTCCTGAATTTATATAGATTTCAAAATTATTTCTTTTAATTACCAAAAAAAGATTGCAATTGAAACAAAAAGCGATATAAGAGTAAAAACAAAAATTTCTATCCTGACACCATCAAATTTATCATCAAATGAATTTCTGTCATACGTTTTAATTGTAAAGAAAATAACAGCTATACTATCAAATACTAAAATGACAGACAAAATTATTTTTAGAATAAGACTGAAAAAATTTATAAATAATGTATTGAATAAAACTACAGATATGAAAAGAACAACCTGAAAACAAAGTAATACAAGGAGAATTTTATTATTTCTGTTCCACGATGGTTTTGTTTTTGAATATCTGCGTTTTGAATGCGCTGACATTTTGCACCTCTTTTAATCAACAATACACATAAATGCGCTCATTGTGCCACGCTTGCCCTTTGTTGCACGGTGGCTCCATAACAGCTCACTGTTGCAGTTGGTGCATACGTCGCTTACTGTTATATTATCGTTCTTTATGCCTGCGGCAACGAAGATTTGCCTGTTGGTTTCAAGCAAGTCTATCATATATTTTCCGTTTTCCTTCGGGAAAACAAATCGACTGCTGTCAAGGTCACTCAGTGCATAAAAATTGTCTGCGCAGGGTTTGTCAACTTCGTAACAGCACACAGAGATTGCAGGTCCGATTGCGGCTACTATATCGGCAGGATTTGTGCCGTACAGCTCAGTCATCTTATTTACTACCTTTTCCCCTATTCTGCCTACCGTTCCCCTCCAGCCTGCGTGAGCAAGTCCGATTGCTTTTTGCTTTGTATCAACGAAAAACAGCGGTGTACAGTCGGCATAGTACGTAACGAGCGTTACGCCCTTTTCATTTGTAATAAGTGCGTCAACGCTCTGCAAATCACGGGGTTTGTAGATACCTGTACCCTTGTTTTCGGAAGTCACTGCACGAACGAAAGTGTTGTGGTCCTGTGCTGACGCTGTCAGAGAGTCAAAGTCAAAGCCTGCGCTTTTGCAGATGCGCTTATAGTTCTCGGTCACGTTTTCGGGGTTATCTCCCCTGTTGAACGCCAGATTCATTGAAGTAAATTCGCCCTCTGACACTCCGCCGAGTCGGGTTGAAAAAGCGTGATTAATAAATTTTATTTCCGATAAAGAATTATATGTAAGATACGGTACTGTATCTGCGTTTTTAAGCGTCATTGTCTTAGATTGATAATTCAAGTGTATTCGCCTCCGTAATGCAAGAAAAAATATACCCCTTGAAACTGATACAACTTAATGATAAAGTAACACGGGGTGATTTTAATGAAGAAAAAGCTATTTGGTCAGAATATTATGCCTGATTGTTCGTACTGCGAAAATGCCGTAATTGAAAAAGAAATGGCTTACTGCAAAAAAGGCAAGCGTATTCAGAACAGCAAATGCAGAGCCTTTAGATATGACCCGCTTATGAGAGTTCCGAAAACTTCGACCTTCAATAAAAAATACAGCGTTGATGATTTTAAAATCTGAATAAAATATGATGTTTAAAAAGCTTTATCAGAAATGATAAAGCTTTTTTGTTTGATATATAATCTGTTATGCAAGCTGGAAGTCCTTTATGTAGCTGTCAATTGACTTTTTAATAATTTCCTTTGCCTTTTTTACTCCGCTGATTTCGGTAACGGAAGTTGTCTTGCCTGCTTCAAGCGACTTGTAAACCTGGAAAAAGTGCTGGATTTCCTCAAAATAATGCTTGGGAAGTTCCTTGATGTCGCTGTAGCAGTTGTAGTTCGGGTCGTTTACGGGCACTGCAATAATCTTTTCGTCACAGCTGTTGTTATCAATCATATTGAGCACACCGATTGGCTTGCACTCAACGAGCGTCATAGGCTGAATAGTTTCACTGCAAAGCACCAGAACGTCAAGCGGGTCGCCGTCCTCGGCAAAGGTTCTGGGAATAAAGCCGTAGTTTGCAGGATAGTGAGTTGAGGTAAACAGAACTCTGTCAAGCTTTAAAAGTCCTGTTTCCTTGTCAAGCTCGTATTTATTCTTGCCGCCCTTTGAAATTTCAATAACAGCGTAAAACTTATCTGTTGTGATTCTCTTCGGAGAAATGTCGTGCCAGATATTCATAACTTATCGTCACCCTTCTAATATACAATTAAATTTAATACCCATTATTACTATTATAAAATAAGTAACACACATTGTCAAGGCAACGTGTGTTACTTAATGATTACTTGTCCCTGTGCTTTCTGTTTTCCTTTCGAAGTGGGTTAATATCGGAAAAATTGTTTTTAGCACATTTTATAAGATTAAGCAGTGTTGAAATAATCAGCGACCTTGTTTTGTTATCCATATTCTTAAGCGATTTAAAAATTATGCCCGAATTTGACTTCCAGTTTTCAGCTATCTCATTAAAGGTCTTGTTCTCGGTGCTTGCAAGAATTGAGAATACTCCCTCGATTAATGTTTTTCTCTGCTGTTCGTCCATATCGGACACAAGCTCTGTAAGTGTATGGTCGAAAAATGCGCTTGTATTCGACATTGTGCTGAGCGTTTCTAATTTATTTCGCTTTATCTCCCAAGAATAGATGTCGTGCTGTAAAAAGCCTTTCTGATTACTTTTTACGATTGTATATTCCTCTGCGTGTTCAAACATCATTCCGAAAATCGACGATTGCGGAACGTAGGTGTGGATTTTGTTCAGCATTGATTTATAGCTGTTTTGTTCAATCACCTTGCTGTCAAATCCAGGTCCGTCGTGATTGTATACTGCCTCAATCCTCTTTTGTATTTCGGGATTGCAGAAAATTGACGCATAAACTGCGAGGTTTCCTCCCTTTGAGTGACCGCCGAGAATAAAACTTCCGTTCAGACTTTTTGTTGCCTGTTCAAGATATTTCAGCGCAGTCTGCTGTGACGGCAGAGGAAACATATAGTACATATTAAAATCTTCCTGCCATCCAACGATTGTATTGTCCGTTCCTCGATAGGAAATATAGCGGCAATTGTCAGCAATTTCAATGACAACTGCCGAAAACTGCATCTGTTTTTCCCTCTCGACTATGTTAACGTAGCCTGAAAGCTTCATATTTTTAAAACGCTCTGACTCTGCACAGGCTTTTAAAAGCTGAGTATCGCCCTCCCAGAGAATTTTATCGTCGTTTATATCGGAAGCAAAAAATTTTTCGCAGGCATTATTTATCGTGATTTTATCGTTGATATCAGCCGATACAATATCTTCAAAAGGAAAATATGAAAGACGTGACAGAATGAGTGCGTCAACGTCGTTGAATGAGTCATTTTTTATGCTCAAATCTCCACGCCAGTCAAAATAATCAAATACATTCGGCATAAGAACACCTCCGAGCTTTTTATATCAGTATATTACAATATTTTTAAAGTGTTTTCAAGTCGAGTGCCTCGACACGCAAATCGGGCAGACAGTGTGATATTAATCCTGACCGTTTCGGCGCAATTTTCTGCAAAGCTAAAAACGGACGCCGAAGCGTCCGCTTTTTATTTCTGTTTTAATTCAAGTTCTTTTAACTTTTTATCTTCCACTTTTTTGTCTTTTGTATAGTAAGAGAACGGAGCGGAAATTACAATTGCGCCGTAGTAGGTAACAAGTCGCCACAAAAGGATTGCAGGCTTGATTTTGTTGACTCCGCCGAGCACGAAGAACTGACCGAAGTACATAGTAAACGCAAGCTCAGCACCGCCCGAAGCCCCCGGCAAGGGCACGAGATTTGACGTAAACAGAACGAATGACTGAATACAGATAAAGTCGAGCAAATTCGGGATTGCAACACCGTTTGCTGCGGCAACCTCAGGCATACCGAATGAAATGTAAATAAAATACGGAACAGAAAGAATTGCGAGAACCTGAACCATAACGAGCAGATATGTACTTACAAGCAGCTTTGGATTTTTAAACAAAGCCTTGTTTGCCTGATGAAACATTGAAACCTCGTTGTAAAGGCGCTCAATCTTCTGTTCGGGATTCTTAACGAATTTGAATTTTTTCATTATTTTATAGATAAGCTTTATCATCTTGTTTGTAATACCCTTGCAAAAGGACACTACAAGAAACAAAGCCGTTACTATAAGCTGAACGGAAAATCCGAAAATTATAAACAAGGTTGACCATATGCTTGTAAACGCACTCTGGAAATACTCAAACTTGAATATTACCGCAAATATGCTGAAAAGCGTTGTTACAATCTGATATATAATGAACTTCTGAGTCATACAGGCAGATCCGAAGCCTACGCCGATATTCTTTTTAGACATAAGGTAAAGCTGCATTGGCTGACCGCCTGTGTTTGACGGCGTTATCGCTCCGAAAAATACGCCGACAAAGGAAACCTTCAGCGCATCTAAAAACCGAAAATCCTTATATTGTGACCGCACAAAAATCAGCGTGACAAACGTATCTAATAGGATATTGAAATCGTAAACAAGGAAAGCAACAATTATCCAGCCGAGGCTGAAACTGTTTGGCGTTGAGAGAAGGTCAATCAGTCCGTCCTCCGAAACAAAAAAGAACACAGCGAGATATATAGTTATGCCAAATACAATCAGATTAAAAATAAGCTTACCGCTTATTCTGAGCTTTTTCTTCTTTTTTAAATTCACCAGTCGTTTGACTTTCGCATTCGA
>CAMBNE010000100.1 GCA_945868935.1 uncultured Clostridia bacterium | reverse complement strand
ATATTTAAAATAATAACTTATTATAAACAATCGGTGTGTTTTGCCACACCGATTTGTTCTAATCGTTTTCCGGAGGAATTTATGCCGTTTATTTCACTGATAGTCGGAGCAGTACTCGTTATAATTGACCAGATTATTAAGTATTTTGTATCAGCTTATCTTCAGCCTGTCGGTTCGGTAAGTGTAATCGACAATTTATTCAGCCTGACATATGTAGAAAATAAAGGCGTGGCATTTGGTATGTTTTCGGATATGCGTTGGGTTTTCGTTGCACTTACTTCCGTTTTGCTTGCAATCATAATATTTTATATGTTTAAGAAAAGACCAAAGGGTAAGTTTTTCTATATTTGTGCCGCTTTAATAATCGGCGGAGGAATCGGAAACCTGATTGACAGAATCTTTTACGGCTATGTAATTGATTATCTTAGCCTTTCGTTTTTCCCTCCGGTGTGCAATTTTGCCGACTATTGCATTACAGCAGGCACAATTATGCTTGTTATCTATCTTTTGTTTTTCTCCGATGTACTCGACAGTTCAAAAAGGCGAAGATAAAAAATGACTGAACATAAATTGATTTGTAACGAAAACGGAATAAGACTAGATAAGTTTATTTCCGTTGCTGATGTTGGTCTGTCAAGAAGTGCGGCTGTCAATCTGATTGAAAAATCAGGTGTTACGGTTAATGAAAAGCAGGTTGACAAGAAGTACAAGCTTTCAGCAGGCGATGTTGTTGTTTTGCAGATTCCCGAACCTGTTCCATACGAAGCAAAGGCAGAAAATATTCCTCTTGACATAGTTTATGAGGATGATTATCTCCTTGTAGTAAATAAACCGAAAGGTATGGTAGTTCATCCTGCGGCTGGAAACTATGACGGAACTCTGGTAAATGCACTTTTATATCATTGTGGAGACAGTCTTTCGGGAATTAACGGCGTACTACGTCCCGGAATTGTACATCGAATAGACAAGGACACAAGCGGACTTCTTATAGTTGCAAAAAACGATTTTGCTCACGCTCACCTTGCAAAGCAGATAAAAGACCATTCATTTACAAGAGAGTACGAAGCTGTTGTTTTCGGAAATATAAAAGACGATGAAGGTACAGTTGATGCACCGATAGGCAGAAATCCGAATGACAGAAAGAAAATGTGCGTTACAACTAAAAACAGCAAAAATGCAGTCACACATTATTCGGTAATTCGAAGATACAAAGGCTATACGCACATAAAATGTATTCTTGAAACTGGAAGAACGCACCAAATCAGGGTTCATATGGCTTATCTCGGTCATCCTGTTGCAGGAGATACCGTTTACGGAGTGAAAAATGAAAAAGTTTCCTTTGTCGGTCAATGCTTGCATGCACGAAAAATTGGATTTATCCATCCGAAAACAGAGGAATATTTAGAGTTTTCTTCACAATTGCCCGATTATTTTACTGAATTTTTAACTAAACTAAATAATATAAGTAAATAATTTGCTTTTTTTGAAAAAAACTCTTGAATTATTTTTCCTTTTATGATATTATTAATAGGCATTTGATACCGTCGTTACTCACGACGCGGTTCAAATAACGGCTTAGCCGTCATTTTGAAGCTGATAGTCCGCTACCGAAAAGGTATGAATATCGGGAAAATTAGGAGGATAAAAATGGACGCATTAAAAACAATCGCTGCCGGTTCTGTTAAGGATACTACTCCTCAGTTCAGCATCGGTGATACTGTAAGAGTATCGGTAAACATTCGTGAAGGCGAAAGAGAAAGAATCCAGATGTTCGAGGGTACTGTTATTGCTAAGAGAGGCAGTGGCGTAGCTGAAACATTTACTGTAAGACGTGTAGCTTACGGCGTAGGTGTTGAGAGAGTGTTCCCGCTCCATTCACCTAACGTAAAAGACGTACAGGTTGTTCGTTACGGTAAGGTTCGCAGAAGCAAGCTCTACTATCTCCGTGACAGAGTTGGTAAGGCTGCTAAGGTTAAAGAGCAGATTCGCAAGTAATTCTTTAATGTTTAAAAAGGGGACTGAAAAGTCCCTTTTTTACTTTAATTTATTTTCAGCAGGTGAATAAATTGAGCGAAAAAAACACATTTGATGAAACTCCAAAGGAAACTCTCAATAACGATGATATTGAGCTTTCTGCCGATCTGAATCCCGATATTTACTTTAAGGATAAATCCGAAGATTTAAAAGATAATGAGTTTGTTACAATGAAATCCGAAGGAGCAGTTTCCGGATTTTTTGATTGGATACGCTGTATTCTTTTTGCAATTTCTATTGTTGTAATATGTCTTACCTTTGTTTTCCGCCTTGTTGACGTTGACGGAACTTCAATGGAAAGCACTCTTGAATCCAAGGACAAGGTTATTGTAACAAATCTTTTCTATACTCCCAAAGACGGAGATATTATAGTTATTTCTCACGGTGCAGAGTATGCTAAACCGATTATCAAGAGAGTAATTGCTACTGAAGGACAGACAATTAAGCTTGATTATGAGAATGACAGAATAATAGTAGACGGTGTTGTTCTTGAAGAGTCTTACATAAGTGATTCTACTTTTGCAGGAAATTACGGCGACTATGAAATTCCTGAGGTTGTGCCCGAAGGCAAGGTGTTTGTTATGGGTGACAACAGAAGAGTATCTCTTGACAGCCGCAGAACCGAAATCGGTCTTATTGATGTTGACAACGTAATCGGCAAGGCGCAGTTTGTTGCGTTCCCGTTCAGTGATTTCGGATATCTTTACTGATTTAGTAATTTGATATTTTAATTTTTGTATTGTATTAAGCTTGTTTCTGTTTTATAATAGAAATAAGCTTTTACTTTTTCGGAGGAATTTATGAGTAAAAAAATTAAATACAGCTATAATCAGAAAAAGATAACCTGCTATTCTTTTGAAATAATAAAATCAGTTATTTTTGTCTTTGCAATAGTTTCAATTATATTTACATTTTTTATAAGAGATGCTAACGTGGTCGGAAATTCAATGTATGAAACCCTGCACGACAATGATAAGGTTTTTCTGACAAGTTTTAATTACACGCCTAAATCAGGTGACATCGTCGCTATAAATGCGGAAAATATGATTGAGAAACGAATTATTAAGAGAGTAATTGCGACAGAAGGACAGACGTTGGATATAGATTATGCAACAGGCAAGGTGTATGACGGAGTAATGCTTGAAGAAGATTACATATCTTCATTTACTAAAAAGCCTGAAAATGAGTACAAATTCCCATATGTAATACCCGAAAACTATATTTTTGTGATGGGTGATAACAGGGGAATATCTCTTGACAGCCGTGATGCAAACATCGGGCTTGTACCTTGTGACGACGTAATCGGTAAAGCACAATTTGTGTTTTATCCGTTTGACAGAATAAAATACCTGTATTGAGGATGATATAAAATGAGCGAAATGCAAAATATTCAGTGGTTTCCCGGTCATATGACCAAAACTAAACGACAGATTCAGGCGAGTCTAAAGCTTGTTGACGCAGTCGCCGAAATAATAGACGCAAGAATACCAATAAGCAGTCGCAATCCCGATTTGGCAAAGCTTATTCAGAACAAGCCGAGAATAATTCTGCTTAACAAATGCGATATGGCTAATCAGACCGCAACAAAAATGTGGATTGACTATTTTGAAAAACAGGGTATTACTGCAATTGCTGTTGACTGCAAAAGCGGTAGAGGACTTAATAAATTTGCTCCTGCGGTCAATAAGGTTATGAGTGAAAGGATAAACCGACTTAAAGCAAAGGGAATGGTTAATCCGATGATGAGAATTATGATTGTCGGAATACCGAATGTTGGTAAATCTTCCTTTATCAACAAAATTGCAAAGCAAAACCGTGCAAAAGTTGAGGACAGACCGGGAGTTACAAGAGGAAATCAGTGGTTTACAATTGCAAAAAATCTTGAAATGCTCGATACCCCCGGTGTACTGTGGCCTAAATTTAACGATAAAATTGTCGGAGAACACCTTGCATTTACAGGAGCGGTAAAAGATCAGATTCTTGATATTGAGCTTTTAGCTGTAAGACTGCTTGATTTTCTAAAGGAGCTCAAGCCAGTTGATTTTATTTCACGTTTTAAGCTTGAAGACACCGAACTTGATAATATTGATTCTTACGAATTGCTGAAAATTATTGCAAGAAAAAGAGGTATGCTTGTTTCAGGCGGAGAAGTAAATACCGAAAGAGCGGCTATTATGCTGCTTGACGAGTTTCGAAGTGCAAAGTTCGGAAGAATTACAGTTGAAATGCCTAACGGAGTGTTAAAATGAACTGGATTGAATATGAACAAAATGCTGAATTAAAGGGCTATAAAGCAATCTGCGGTGTTGATGAAGCAGGCAGAGGACCTCTTGCAGGTCCTGTATGTGCCGCCGCTGTTATTTTGCCACCGAATACTATTATTGATGGTGTTAATGATTCCAAAAAGCTCACCGAGAAAAAGCGTGAAGCGCTTTTTGATGTAATAAAGGGAACTGCTGTTTCATATTGTATAGCGTATGCAAGCGTTGAAGAAATAGAGAGTATTAATATATTAAACGCCACAATGCTTGCTATGAAAAGAGCAGTTGAAGGACTTGATGTTAAGGCTGATTATGCAATGATTGACGGCAATAAAATGCCGCAGCTTGAAATTGACGGCGAAGCTATTGTAAAAGGCGATGCTAAGTCTATGTCAATTGCCTGTGCCTCAATCCTTGCAAAGGTTTCAAGGGACAGACTTTTGTATGAATATGCAAAGGAATACCCTCAATATCAGTTTGACAAGCACAAAGGATACGGCACATCAGCGCACAGAGAAGCAATTTTAGAATACGGTCCGTGCCCATACCACAGAATGAGTTTTCTAAAGAAAATCAAAAAATGAAAAAGTTTTCCACACAAAGCATAGGTGAGATAGGCGAGAAGTATGCCGCTGAATTTCTCAAAAAGAAAAAATACAGAATTTTAGAAAGAAACTACCGCAAAAGATACGGCGAAATTGATATAATTGCAGAGAATAAAAACTACATTGTTTTTGTTGAAGTAAAAACACGTCATAAGGATTCTATGACTTCAGCCGCCGACGCTGTAAACCGACAAAAACAGATTAGAATTATAAAAACCGCATCACTGTATTTAGCTGAAAATGAAACGGAAAAATTCTGCCGCTTTGATGTTTGCGAGGTTTACGTAAATGCAGAAAATCTTAAGCTTGAAAATATTAACTATATAGAAGGTGCTTTTGAATAGGAGTACGGTATGAATCTTTTTGACCTTCATTGCGATACATTATATAAATCAGTCACTCAGAATTTACCGCTTGATGATAAGTCAATGCAGGTCAGTCGGATTACAGACAAAGGCAGTAAAAGATTGCAGTGCTAT